>NZ_BAAAEP010000009.1:0-85507 GCF_039523075.1 Caenispirillum bisanense | reverse complement strand
GCTGTGCCGCGGGAGCCAAGCGGCCGGTCAGGCCGCGCCGGCGCCTGAGGCAAGAACAAACCAAACCACCTTGCGCAAGCAAGGTGGCCGGCGCGACCGCGCCGCGCGGCTGTGCCGCGGGAGCCAAGCGGCCGAGGAGGCCGCGCCGGCGCCTGAGGCAAGAATACAGAGTTCAACCAGGCCCCCGAGGGCAGTCCAAGAAAGAAGAAGCGCCGGCCCGGTCTCCGTGGCCGGCGTTTCCATGAGCACCGCCGTCCGGCCCGACGGCATCGCCAACGGCGCCGCCTCCCGTCGCCGCTGGAGCGTTCTCTTTCCGATCCCCGGCCGGTATACTGCCGGTCCTGCAACCGTGGCGCACCATGATCCAGACTCCCGCGACTCCTCCCGATGTGACTGCCATTGCCTTCGTCGCCGCCCAGTCGGACCTGGCGCAGGAAGCGCTGATGCGGCTGCGCCACCGCTACGGCCATACGCCGCCGGAGCGGGCGGACATCATCGTGGCGCTGGGCGGCGACGGCTTCATGCTGGAGACGCTGCACCGCTACATGGCCATGAGCCGGCCGATCTACGGCATGAACCGCGGCACCGTCGGGTTCCTCATGAACACCTACGGCGAGGAAGACCTGCCGAAACGGCTGGCGCGGGCGCAGCATGTGGTGCTGCATCCGCTGCGCATGGTGGCCGTCACCTGCGGCGGCGAGACCATCGAGGCGCTGGCCATCAACGAGGTCTCCATGCTGCGCGAGACGCGCCAGGCGGCCAAGCTGCGCATCAGCATCGACGGCAAGGTGCGCCTGCAGGAACTGATCTGCGACGGCGCCCTGGTGTGTACCGCTGCCGGCTCCACCGCCTACAACCTGTCGGCCCATGGCCCGATCCTGCCCATGGGGTCGAACGTCATGGCCCTGACGCCCATCAGCGCCTTCCGCCCGCGGCGGTGGCGCGGCGCCATCCTGCCGCACACGGCGCGGGTGGCGTTCGAGATCCAGGAAAGCAACAAGCGGCCGGTCTCGGCGGTGGCGGACTACACCGAGGTGCGCAAGGTGGCGCGGGTGGAAGTCCACGAGGCGCGGGACGTGCAGCTGACCATGCTGTTCGACCCCGAGCACAATCTGGAGGAACGGATTCTGAGCGAGCAGTTCGCACCATGAAGGCTCCCGACCGTCTGACGGTGGGGGCCTGGGGATTGGCCCTGGCGCTGGGGGGCGCCGGTGGCTGGCTGTTTACCAAGATCGGCACGCCGCTGCCGTGGATGCTTGGCGCGATCTTCTTCAATCTGGCGGCGGCCATGGCGGGCCTGCGGCCGAAGGTGCCGAACCCGCTGCGGCTGGGCATGGTGGCGGTGCTGGGGGTGATGCTCGGCAGCGCCTTCACGCCCGACATTGTCGACCACCTGGGCGACTGGGTGGTGAGCATGGCGGGGCTGTTCGTCTACGTCATCGTCGCCACCAGCGCCGTCATCCTGTTCTTCCGCCGGGTGGTGAAGTTCGGGCCGGTGACGAGCTACTTCTCCGCCGCGCCGGGCGGGCTGACGGAAATGATCATGGTCGGCACCGCCATGGGCGGCGACGAGCGCGCCATCAGCCTGGTGCATTCCATCCGCATCCTCATCACCGTCTTCACCCTGCCGTTCCTCTATCAGCTGTTCGTCGGCTACGAGCGGCCGGAGGGCGGGCTGCCGCCGGCCGATGCCTTCCTGACCGGCACCGACCTCGGCCTGCTGGCGGCCAGCGCCATCCTGGGGGCGGGGGTGGCGCGGCTGTTCCATCTGCCGGCCTTCTTCCTCACCGGCCCCATGCTGGGCAGCGCCGTGGTGCATCTGGCGGAACTGACCGCCGCCCACCCGCCGCCGGTGGTGGTGGCGGTGGCGCAGGTGGTCATTGGCGCCAGCATCGGCAGCCGTTTCGTCGGCGTGCCGCTGAAGTCCATGCGGGATACCTTCTTTGCCGCCCTGGGCTCCACCTCCATCATCCTGGTGGTGGCGGCGGTCTTCTCGGTGGCGGTGCAGGCGATGACCGGCATCCCGTTCTCGTCCCTCATCCTCGCCTTCAGCCCCGGCGGCGTGGCGGAGATGTCGCTGATTGCCATTTCCCTTGGCCGCGACGTCGCCTTCGTCTCCACCCACCATCTGGTCCGCATCATGCTGGTGGTGATGATGGCGCCGCTGGTGTTCAGCCTGCTGCGCAATGCCCTGGCGCCGCCCGGCACGCCGGAGGCTCCCGGTGGCGGTAGCGGCGCCGGGGGCGGCGGCGAGGGCAGCGGCGGCCGGGCCTGAGGTCCGGCGCGCCGCTGCGTCCGCTGTCCGCTGTCAGGCCAGCAGGTTCCAGGCCAGCCCGGCGATGACGGCGCCGGTCAGCGAGAAGGCGATGTAGGCGGCGAACACCGGCAGCCGGGCCAGGGCGAAGACGGCGATGGCGGCCGGAATGCTGGTGACGCCGCCGGCCACCAGGAAGCTCATGGCCGCGCCCGGCGCCATGCCCTGGCCGAGCAGCCCGCCGACCAGCGGCAGGGCGGCATAGCCGTTGAGGTAAGCCGGCACGCCCACCAGCGCCGCCGACAGCACCGGCACCACGCCGCTGCCGCCCACCGCCTGCGCCACCACCTCGGCCGGGACGTAGGCCAGCATCAGGCTTTCCAGCAGGAAGGCGAGGGCGAGCCACTTGCCGAGGAACAGGGCGGTATCGCGGGCGCTGGCGACGAACTGGCTGCGGCGCACGGCATCGCTCCAGAACGCCCACACCACCGGCTTCGGCGCCCGGATCTTGGCCCCGGCGCAGCCGCCGTTGCCGACGCCCGGCCGCAGCGGCTCGGCGAAGGCGGGCAGGCGGGTCAGCAGCAGGGTGCCGAAGCCGCCCAGCAGGCCGATGCCGATGGCCGCCACCGTCTTGGCGATGGCGAAGTCGACGCCGAGGGTGCCGGCGGTCATGACGAACATGGACGGGTCCATGATCGGCGAGGCGAGCCAGAAGGCCATCACCGGCGCCAGCGGTACGCCCAGCGCCAGCAGCGCGGCGATCAGCGGGATGACGCCGCAGGAGCAGAACGGCGACAGCGCCCCCATCAGCGACGCCGCCACCACCATGGGCACCACATGGCCCTGGAAGGCCTTGGCAATCAGGTGCTCCGCCCCGCTCGCCTTGGCATAGGCGGCCACCGCCACCGACAGCAGCAGGAACGGCGCCACGCTGAGCAGGCTTTTTGCCGTGAACCGCAGCGAGTCCGCCGCCTGCTCCGGCAGGGCGAGGGCCAGCGCCGCCGGAATGACCACCAGCGCCGCCAGGGCCGGGTCCACCCTGCCCATCACGCGGCCGAGGCCGGCTGTAAAGGCTGTCATGATCGCAACTCCTTCTCCGCTATTCCTAAGAATTACGGAGAAGATCGGCAAAAAAAGGGGCGCGACGGGCGGCTAGCCGCAGGTGGGCGCGTCGGCGCAGCACTCGGTCAGCAGGAAGCCCATGGTCTCCTTCATCACCGGCAGGTTGGCCCGGCAGATGAGCGTGGTGGCCTGCCGTTCCTGGGTCACCAGGTCGACGGCGATGAGCTTGTGCAGGTGGTGCGACAGGGTGGAGCGGGGAACCCCCGTCCGGTCCTGCAGCGCCATCACCGGCAGCCCGTCGTCGCCGGCCCGCACCAGGATGCGATAGATGGCCAGCCGCGTCTCGTTGCCCAGCGCCTCCAGCCGGCGCGCCGTCTTCTCCATGTCCATGGTCAAGGCATAGCACTCCGCGGCGGCGGCTTCAACGGTATTCTCAAGATATTTGGAATAGCCCGGCTCCGCACCGGGATCAGGCGTGGCCGGCGGTGTCGATCAGGCGGCCGGTGTCGATGCCCATGCGGGTCATGGCCAGGCCCCACTTGCTGTCGTTGTCGTCGCCGAACAGCAGGTCTTCGTCGGGCTGGCAGATCAGCCAGGCATTGTCCTTCAGCTCGCTGTCGAGCTGGCCGGAGCCCCAGCCGGCATAGCCGAGCACCATCAGGCTGTGGCGCGGGCCCTGGCCGGCGGCGATGTCCTTCAGCACCTCGGCGGTGGCGGTCAGCGAGATGTTGGTGTCCACCGGCAGGGTGCCGTCGTCGCGGTAATCGGCGGTGTGCAGCACGAAGCCGCGCGCGGCCTCCACCGGGCCGCCGAAATGGACGCGGATCTGGTCGGTGCGCACGCTCGGGGTGATGCCCATCTGTTCCAGGATGTCGTCGAAGGACAGCTGGTCGATGGTGCGGTTCACGACCAGGCCCATGGCGCCCTCGGCGGTATGCGCGCAGACGTACACCACCGTGCGATGGAAATTGGAGTCCGCCAGCGCCGGCATCGCCACCAGGCATTTGCCGACCAGGTACCCCGAAGTGGAAAGCGTCATCGTCATCCCGAACACTTATGCCGAAGCCGAGCCGACGGCAAGGGGTGCCGCTTCATCCGCCAGTGTATCACTTGGGCGTGAGCCGCTTCACCTCAATCCGGAAAGGCTTGCCCGCGGACCTGTCCATAGTCATATCCTGCCCTCGGCCCACATGCCTAACCTGACCCAGAAGCTGCCGGCCCGGTGGCCGGAGGATCGTCCATGCGCCACACTGCCGCCCGTCTGTTCGTCCTCGTGCTGACCGCCCTGCTGGCCGTCGCCCTGCCGGCGCGGGCGCAGTGGGCCGAGCCCGGCTCGTCCGGCTGGGTGGAAACCGCCGAGGCCGACGTGCGGCTGGTGGCGGCCGAAGGCTCCACCGGCGACCGCGACACCCTCACCCTCGGCCTGCACTTCCGCCTGAAGGACGACTGGAAGGTCTATTGGCGCGATGCCGGCGATGCCGGCTACCCACCGGAAATCGACTGGTCGGGGTCGGAAAACCTGGCCGCCGCCGAGATGGCCTTCCCCGCCCCCCACCGCTTCAGCGTCCTCGGCATCGAGACGGCGGGCTACAAGTCGGAAGTGGTCTATCCCCTGACGGTGCGGCTGGAAGAAGCCGGCCGGCCGCTGCGGGCGCAGGCGTCGGTGGATTACCTCATCTGCGCCGAGATCTGCATTCCCGGCCGCGTCGACCTCGCCCTGGCGCTGCCCGGCGGCCCCGCCGGCCCGACCCAGTTCGCCCACTTGATCGAAAGCTGGAAGGCGCGCGTGCCAGCCTACGGCAGCGGCAACGGCCTGACCGTCACCGAGGCGGTGGTGGAAACCGGCGGCGAGCGCCAGCAACTGCGGGTGACCGTCACCGCCGATCCGCCGGTGCGGGCGCCCGACCTGTTCGTCGAAGGGCCGGACGAGCTGCGCATCGGCCCGCCGCAGGTCACCCTGCAGGATGGCGGCCGCACCGCCGTGCTGCGGGCGGCGGTGCGCGAAGGCACCCTGACCGCCGGCGAGGCGCTGCGCCTGACCATCGTCGACGGCGACCGCGGCCTGCAGTCAGCGGCCGCGCCGGCCGTGGTGGCGGCGCCGCCCGCCGTGGGCGGTGCGCCGGTGCTGGCCGCCATGCTGGGGCTGGCGCTGCTCGGCGGGCTCATCCTCAACATCATGCCCTGCGTGCTGCCGGTGCTCAGCCTGAAGGTGATGGGCGTCGCCCGCCTGGGCGGGGCGGAGCGGCGGACGGTGCGGCTGGCCTTCCTCGCCACCGCCGCCGGCATCGTCGCCACCTTCCTGCTGCTCGCCGCCGGCGCGGTGGCGCTGAAGGCGGCCGGCGCGGCGGTCGGCTGGGGCATCCAGTTCCAGCAGCCGCTGTTCCTTGTCGCCATGATCGTGCTGCTGTCGCTGTTCGCCGCCAACCTGTGGGGCCTGTTCGAGATCCGCCTGCCCGGTGCGGTCGGCGATGTCGCCGTCGCCCACGACCGGCCGCACGGCATGGCCGGGCATTTCGGGTCGGGCGTGTTCGCCACGCTGCTGGCGACGCCGTGCTCGGCGCCCTTCCTCGGTACCGCCATCGGCTTTGCCCTGGCGCGCGGGCCGCTGGAGATCGCCGCCATCTTCGCCGCCCTTGGCATCGGCATGAGCCTGCCCTACCTGCTGGTCGCCGCCGCCCCCGGCATCGCCCGCCTGCTGCCCAGGCCCGGCCGCTGGATGCTGACGGTGAAGACGGTGCTGGGCGGCGCCCTGGCCCTGACGGCGGTGTGGCTGCTGTGGGTGCTGTCGGCGCAGGTGGGGACGCGGGCGGCGGTGGGGGTTGCGGCGCTCATGCTGGCTGCCGTGGCGGTGCTGGCAGCGCGGCGGCGGATCGGCGCGGTGCGCGGACGGCTGGCGGCGGGCGTGGTCGCCGGGCTGGCGGTGGCCGCCTTCACCGCGCCGTGGTGGCCGGCGGCTGGCCGGCCCGATGCGCCGGCCGCCGATGCGGTCACCGCCTGGGCCGCCTTCGACGAGGCCGCCATCGCCACCCTGGTGGGCGACGGCAAGGTGGTGTTCGTGGACGTCACCGCCGACTGGTGCGTCACCTGCAAGGTGAACAAGGCCGCCGTGGTCGACCGCGGCGCCGTCGCCGGCGCCCTCAAGCAGCCGGGCGTGGTGCCCATGCAGGCCGACTGGACCAACCCGGACGAGCGCATCAGCCGCTATCTGCAGTCCTTCGGCCGCTATGGCATTCCCTTCAACGTCGTCTACGGCCCGGCGGCGCCCGAGGGCATCCCGCTGCCCGAACTGCTGACCGAGCGGGCGGTGCTCGACGCCCTGGTGCGGGCCGGCGGCTGACCTGGACAGCGGCACCGCCACCTCCCATGTGAGGGCAGCGTTTGATTCGCTGCAATCCTGATGGAGGACCGTCCATGCCCGTTTCCGCCGGCGACCGCATCCCCGCCATGACCCTCAAGGCGGCCAGCGACGAAGGCCCCAAGGACATCGACACCGGCGCCCTGTTCGGCGGCCGAACGGTGGTGCTGTTCAGCGTTCCCGGCGCCTTCACCCCCACCTGTTCCGCCAAGCACCTGCCGGGCTTCGTCGAGAAGTACGACGCCCTGAAGGCCAAGGGGGTGGACGAAGTGGTGTGCCTGGCCGTCAACGACGCCTTCGTCATGACCGCCTGGGGCCGCATGAACGAATGCCTGGGCAAGATCACCATGCTGGCCGACGGCAACGGCGACTTCACCAAGGCACTCGGCCTCGACATGGACGCCAGCAAGCACGGCATGGGCATCCGCGGCCAGCGCTTCGCCCTCGTCGCCCGCGACGGCGTGGTCGAGCAGGTCTTCGTGGAGGAACCGGGGCAGTACAACGTCTCCAGCGCCGACAACGTCCTCAGCCATCTGTGAGCCGGCGGCGCGGGCGGCCCCTTGCGCCGCCCGCGCCGGCGCGCTAAGCCGGGTCTTCCCACGGGCGGAGACGGGCGGAGAGCGGCCATGACACGAGCAAGGACACGAACGGGCGCGGGCATCCTGGCGGCAACGGCGGCGGCCGCTGTGCTGCTGTCGGCATGCACCCTGCATGATCCGCGCGGCCGCCCCACGCCGGGGGAGAACTTCAACCCCGGCGCCGGCTTCGGCGTGTCGTCGCAATCGCGCACCACCCCCGACATCGCCTCCGCCCCGCGGCTGTTCACCGGCAGCGGCAGCGACGACGGCCAGCTCACCGGCGGCCTCACCCGCGTGCAGCACACGGCACTGCTGAGCGGCTGCGACATGCTGTTCGCCACCCAGCCCGACAAGCGCCGGTCCTGCAAGGGCGGCGACTATGCCTTCGAGCAGGCGCTGCAGGCCGGCTGCGCCGAGCGCCACCGCGACGATGCCGCCCGCCGCCGCCACTGCCTGGCACCGCTGACGGAGTAGGGCGGCGCCGGCGGTTCTCCCCGCTTGGCGGCGGGCGCGAAGATCGGGCATCATCCGAAACCCGTCTGCGCACGCACAACAAGATCAAGGGAGAGCCGTCCGTGTCCGTCAAGCTGTGGGAACCGTCGCCCGAGCGCATCGCCCGCGCCAACCTCACCCGCTTCATGCAGGCCGCCGCGCCGGTGGCCGGGCGCCGGTTCAGCGACTACGAGTCGATCCGCGCCTGGTCGGTGGAGGAGCCGGAAGCCTTCTGGCGGCTGGTGTGGGACTTCTGCGGCGTGGTCGGCGAGCCCGGCGACGTGGTGGTGGACGACATCCGCACGCTGCCCGGCGCCAAATGGTTTCCCAATGGCCGCATCAACTACGCCGCCAACCTGCTGAAGGACCGCCCGGCCGAGACCGAGGTGATCGTCTTCCGTGGCGAGGACAAGGTGCAGCGCCGCCTGACCTTCGCCGAGCTGCGGGCGGAGGTGTCGCGCTTCCAGCAGGCGCTGGTGGCGATGGGCGTCGGCAAGGGCGACCGGGTGGCCGGCTACATGCCCAACATGCCGGAAACCATCATCGCCATGCTGGCCGCCACGGCGCTGGGCGCCATCTGGTCGTCGGCATCGCCCGATTTCGGCGTGCAGGGGGTGCTCGACCGTTTCGGCCAGATCGAGCCCAAGGTGCTGGTCGCCTGCGACGGCTATTTCTACAACGGCAAGTCCCACGACTGCCTGGAGAAGCTGACCGCCATCGTCGACCGCATGCCGACCGTGCAGACGGTGGTGGTGGTTCCCTACACCCGCGCCGAGCCCGACGTGGCGGCGGTGCGCGGGGCGGTGACGTGGCCGCAGTTCGTCGCCGGCCACGCCGAGCAGCCGGTGCGGTTCGAGCCGCTGCCCTTCGACCACCCGCTGTTCATCATGTTCTCCTCGGGCACCACCGGGGCGCCCAAGTGCATCGTCCACGGCCACGGCGGCACCATCCTGCAGCAGCTGAAGGAACACGTGCTGCATTGTGACGAGAAGCCGGGCGACCGCGTGTTCTACTTCACCACCTGCGGCTGGATGATGTGGAACTGGCTGGTCGCCGCGCTGGCGGCGCAAACCACGCTGCTGCTTTACGACGGCTCGCCGTTCTATCCGTCGGGCAACGTGCTGTTCGATTATGCCGATGCGGAAGGCATGACCCTGTTCGGCACCTCCGCCAAGTGGATCGACGCGGTGAAGAAGGCGGGGCTGGAGCCCATCCGCAGCCACCGCCTGACGACGGTGCGGACCCTGACCTCCACCGGTTCGCCGCTGGCGCCGGAAAGCTTCGATTTCGTCTACCAGGGCATCAAGGAGGACGTGCAGCTGGCCTCCATCTCCGGCGGCACCGACATCCTGTCGTGCTTCATGCTCGGCAACCCCATCAGCCCGGTCTACCGCGGCGAGATCCAGTGCCGCGGCCTCGGCATGGCGGTGGAGGTGTTCGACGACGACGGCACGCCGGTGCAGGGCCAGAAGGGCGAGCTGGTCTGCACCAAGGCCTTCCCGTCGGTGCCGGTGGGCTTCTGGAACGACCCCGACGGCGCCAAGTTCCACGCCGCCTATTTCGACAAGTACCCCAACACCTGGACCCACGGCGACTGGGTGGAACTGACCGAAACCGGCGGCATCATCGTCTACGGCCGCTCCGACGCCACCCTCAACCCCGGCGGCGTGCGCATCGGCACGGCGGAGATCTATCGCCAGGTGGAAAAGCTGCCGGAGGTGATCGAGGCGCTGGTCATCGGCCAGGACTGGGACAACGACGTCCGCGTGGTGCTGTTCGTCCGCCTGCGCGACGGCGTGGACCTGACCGACGAGCTTCAGGCCGCCATCCGCAAGGCCATCCGCGAGGGCGCCACGCCGCGCCACGTGCCGGCCAAGATCATCAAGGTGGACGACATTCCGCGCACCAAGTCGGGCAAGATCGTCGAACTGGCGGTGCGCGACGTGGTCCACGGCCGGGCGGTGAAGAACAAGGAAGCGCTCGCCAACCCGGAAGCGCTGGACCTGTTCGCCGACGTCGCCGACCTGCAGGTCTGAGTTCGACGAACTGGGCGGCGCGGATCAGTCCTCGCCGCCCACCTCGCGCCGCACGCCCCAGTCGGCCAGCACCGCGTTCAGCTCCGCCAGCACGAAGAAGCGGGCCGAGTCGGCGTCGTAGCCGTCGGCCAGCAGGGCGTCGTATTCGGTGAAGACGTGGCGGGCATAGGCGACCAGCGACAGCCACGCCGCCGTCTGCGGCGCCGCCTTGCGCAGGCCGGGGCTGTCGAGGGCATGGTCGAGCACCGCCGTCCGCTCGTGGCGGGGCAGGCGGGGCGCCAGGGCGTCGAGGGCGCGCCCGATGGCCTCGCGCCGGCCGCTCACAGGATCGCCCACAGCAGCGGCAGCAGGGCGGCGGTCAGCAGCCCGTTCAGCCCCATGGCGAGGCCGGCGAAGGCGCCCGCCACCTCGCTGGTCTGGATGGCGCGGGCGGTGCCGATGCCGTGACTGGCAACGCCGAGGGCGAGGCCCAGCGCCCGGTCGTCGTGCACCCGCACCAGCCGCAGCAGCGCCGGCCCCAGCACCGCGCCCACGATCCCCGACAGGATCACCAGCACCGCCGTCAGTGACGGCAGGCCGCCGAGTCGCTCCGCGATGCCCATGGCGATGGGGGTGGTGACCGACTTGGGCGCCAGCGACACTACCGTCTCGCCGCTCGCCCCCAGCACCCAGCCGAGCGCCACGGCGCTGCCGGCGGCGGTGAGCGAGCCCGCCACCAGCGCCGCCGCCAGCGCCGACAGCGACCGCCGCACCTGGGCCAGTTGGTTATAAAGCGGCACCGCCAGCGCCACCGTCGCCGGGCCGAGCAGGAAGTGGACGAACTGCGCCCCCTCGAAATAGGTGCGGTACTCCACCCCGGTGACGGTCAGCAGGCCGACGATCAGCAGCACCGCCGTCAGCACCGGGTTGAGCAGCGGCGTGCGGCCCAGGCGCTCGAACAGCGCCAGGCCGATCTGGTAGGCGACCAGGGTGATGAACAGGCCGGTCAGCGGCTCCGCCGCCAGATAGACCCAGATGCCGTAGAGGTCGGCGCCGACGTCGGTCATGCCCCGTCCCCGTCCGTATGGTGGGAGCGACGGCGCAGGGCCGCCTGCATGATCGCGCCGGTGACGACGATGGTGAGGAGCGTCGAAACCACCAGCGCCACGGTCAGCGGCAGCCACTCCTCCGCCAGCCGCGGCAGGTGGACCATCACCCCGACTCCGGCGGGCACGAACAGCAGCGACAGGTGCCGCAACAGGCCGGCGGCGGTGTCACGCACGGCCTCGGGCGTCTCCGCCTTGTAAAGTAATCCTCTGAGAACAAGAGCAAGGAAAAGCAATGCCATTCCGACCACGGGGCCCGGCACTGGAACCTCCGTCAGGCGGACTAGTACTTCTCCGAGCAACTGGCATCCGAGAAGAAGCGTTATGACCGGCAGTGCCATGCGGAGCACCCTCGTTACGGTTTGAGGTGTGGCCAGAATGCGCGAGAAGGCACTGAATCCTATGATTTTTGTTGATCGCGGACAGCATTTTTAACCTGCTGCGTTGCAGCAAACGTTTTTGCGATGCACAATCGCACCCATATACCAGAGAGGACGCATGTGACGGTGGTCCGTTCCGTCGGCCAGTCGGGCTGACGGTCCGCGCGGGTGAACGCGCGGCGGGGACGGCGGGCGGACCAGCAGGCTGCGAGGTGAATGCTACGATGAAACGACTGTTGACCGTGCTGGTGGCGATGATGCTGCTCATCGCCCCGGCAACCGGGAACGCGTTTTCGGTCGAGGTGCCGGAAGACATTTCCCTGCCGTCGGAAGGCCTGGCGGGCTCGCGCGACGAGCTGATCTGCCTCGCCCTCAACGACTACTTCGAGGCCCGCGGCGAGTCGCTGCGCGGTCGCGTGGCGGTGGCCCACGTGGTGCTGAACCGCGCCCGCGACAAGCGTTTCCCGCGTGACCTGTGCAAGGTCATCACCCAGAACCTGTCGTCGGAACAGCACCTGTGCCAGTTCTCCTGGACCTGCAACGGCCTGCCCAACCAGCCGGATGACCAGCAGAGCTGGCGCCAGTCGCTGCTGCTGGCGGTGGCGATGCTGCGCATGACCAGCGGCATTGACGACCCCACGGGCGGCGCCCTGTGGTACCATGCCGACTATGTTCGCCCCGACTGGGCCGACCGCCTGCAGGAAACCGCGCGCATCGGCCGTCATCACTTCTACAGCGACAAGCCGACCTTCGACGATGGCGAGGTGCCGGCGACGGAGGGGGTGGAAATGGCCTCGTTCGGGCCGCTGCTGCCCTCCGGCCGCCCGTCGGCGCCGCCGCTGACCTTCGCGGAATGGGTTGAAATGACGAGCGGGGCGGAACAGATTGCGCAGCGTTGAGTTCAACGCAGACGCTTCTCCGACCGAAAGCAGTGAACACATGGCTCTACGCATCGCGGTACTCGGCGCCTCCGGCAATGTCGGGCGCGAACTCCTTCACGTTCTGGCGGAGCGCGGCGTCCGCGCCGGCGACGTGACCGCCCTGGGCGGCGGCCGTACCGTCGGCAGCCAGCTGTCGTTCGGCGAGGATGACGTGCTCGACGTCGACGACCTGGAGCGCTTCGATTTCGCCGGCACCGACATCGTCTACTGCGCCCTGCCGGAGCGCGAGGCCCGCAAGCCGGTGGAGCGCGCCATTGCCGCCGGGGCGGCGGCGGTGGACCTGTCGGGCGCCTTCCGCCTCGACCCGGCGGTGCCGCTGGTGGCCGCCGACGTCAACCCGAAGGCGCTGGACAAGCTGGGCGACGGCCGCATCGTCGCCACCCCGCGCACCATGACCCTGATGCTGGCCCAGGCGCTTGGCCCCATCCACGATGCCTTCAGCGTCCTGCGCTGCGTCGTCACCACCTTCCAGTCGGTGTCGGCCTACGGTCGCGGCGCCATGGACGAGCTGTTCAACCAGACCCGCGGCATCTTCGTGAACGAGCCGATCACGTCGAACCAGGCGGAGTTCAGCAAGCAGATCGCCTTCAACGTGCTGCCGGCCGCTGGCGGCTTCGAGAAGGGCGGCGCCACCAGCGAGGAACAGGTGGTGACGCAGGAGATCTTCAAGATGTTCGGCGCCGACCTTGCCTGCCACGTCAATGCGGCGGTGGTGCCGGTGTTCGTCGGCCATGGCGCCTTCGTCAACGTCGAGTGCGAGGAGGGCTTCAACGAGGACCAGCTGCGCGCCGAATGGCGCAAGGCGGAGGCCATCTCGGTGGTCGACTACCGCGAGGAACACGGCTACGTCACCCCGGCCGAGACCCACGGCGAGGACGGTCTGTTCATCAGCCGCGTGCGCGCCGATACCTCCGCCGACAATGCCGCCAGCTTCTGGATGGCCGGCGACAATCTGCGCCGCCAGGCCATCAACGCCGCCCAGGTGGGCGAACTGCTGGCCGCCCGGCTGCACGGCCAGGGCTGACGGGGGGAGGGAAGGCATCATGCATGTGCTGCAGTCCTGGGTGCGGGTGTTCTGCGACGCCCGCGCCCTTGATGACGTAGTCGACTTCTACCGCGGCCTGACCGGCGGCGAGGTCACCCTGCGGTATGGGTACAAGGAACAGAAGGTGCGCATGGCCGGGGTCCGCTCGCCGGCCCTGTCGGTGCTGGTGGTGGCCGGCGAGCCGGCCGCCCGCCGGCCCTTCGAGGCCATCGCCCTGACGCTGGAGGTGGACGATCTCGACGCCGTGAAGAAGGCCTTCACCTACATCGGCGGCGAGGTGATGGAGGAAAAGACCACCGAAGCCGGCACCCGCACCCTGTTCGTGAAGCATCCCGACGGCCTGCTGGCGGAATACGTGCCGCACCAGCCGCCGCGGCGGGCAGCGGCCGAAGGCCAGGGGTAGGGCGGAGGCATGACGAGGGGCGGGGCGGCGCGCTGCCGCCCCTCAGTCCAGCACCAGCACGCTCACCAGCACGCCGATCCCGAACAGCACCAGCACCACGCCCGAGCCGCGGTTGAGCCACAGCAGCCAGACTTCGGAAAAGCGGTGGCGGACAGCGCCGGCGAGCGTGCTCAGCACCCCCCACCACAGGGCGGAGCCGACGAAGACGCCGCTGATCAGCAGCGTCGCATCCATGGTGTCGTCGGTCACCTGCACCGCCCCCATGGCGGCGAACACCGCCATGAAGGCCAGGATGGTCGCCGGGTTGGTGAGGGTGAGCACGAACGACGAGGTGAAGTCGCGCATCAGGCCGAGCTTCGCCTTCGGCGTCTGCCACAGGGTCGGCCGCAGGCGGGCGGTGTGGATGCCGAGCAGGATGAGGAAGGCGCCGCCCACCAGCGACAGGGCGACGCGGTGCTCCATCAGGAAGTCGGAAATCAGCGTCAGGCCGAGCCCGGCGACGGCGCCGTAGAAGGTGTCGGCGACGGCGGCGCCCAGGCCGGCGATCCAGGCGGCGAAGCGGCCGTCGGCCAGCGCCCGGCGGATGCACAGCAGGCCCACCGGCCCGACCGGCGCGGCAATGGCGAAGCCGACGGCGACGCCGCGCAGAAACAGATAGTCCATGCCTTCCGTCGCCGTGCCTTCCGTGGATAGGAGGGGTGAGGGTGCGCGCGTGGGCGCGACCTTACCCCTATCTGTGGCCCGGCGCGACTATTTCGACCCCCGCCGGTCCAGGGTCGCGCTGTCGTGGCCGCCGGCGCCGCCGTCGATGTCGCCGGTGAAGTAGTAGCGGTCGATCATCTCCTGCGACATTTCGGTCTCCCGCGGCTCCAGGCCGGCGAAGGGATGCGGCCCGCTGCTGCGGCGGTCGGGGCCGCGGTAGGCGGGGTCTTCCTTGCGGCGGCGGTCGGGCCCGAAATAGGTCTTGGTGCGCACGTAGCGGCGCGGCCGTTCGATCACCGCCCGCATGCGGCTGAACAGGCCGGCGGCGGAATAGGGCTTCACCAGGTACTCGTTGACGCCGGCATCGCGCGCCGCCAGCACGTGGAAGCGGGTGGCGTGGGCCGAGATCATGATGACCGGCAGGAAGGGGTTGGGACTGTCGGCGGCGGTGCGGATCAGGCGGGTGAACTCGATGCCGTCCAGGTGCGGCAGATCCCAGTCGATGAACACCAGGTCGGGCGGCCGCTGGTGGGTGACTTCCAGCGCCTCGGCGCCGTCCTTGGCCTCCCGCACGTCGGCCACCGTCAGCGCCCGCAAGGTGGTGCGCATGAGCTGCCGGGAGAAGGTGTTGTCCTCCGCCACCAGCACGCTCACCCCGGACAGGTCGAGCCCCGCCATCTTGCCGTCGTCTCCTTCCCCCTCGCCGCCGCGCCGCCCGGTCAGGCGCCGCCGCCGGCGTCCTGCCGCCAGGCCATCTCGACCCGGTTGCGGCCGCCGTGCTTGGCGGCATAGAGCGCCCCGTCGGCGGCCTTGATGATGCGTTCGTAATCGGGGTGGCCGTCGTGCAGGGCGGCCCCCACCGACACGGTGATCGGCAGCACCCCGCCATCGGCCAGCGCCACCGGATGGGCGGCCACGGCGGCGCGGATCTGCTCCGCCTTGGCTGCCAGGGCGCCGGCGTCCATCTCGGCCAGCAGCACCAGGAATTCCTCGCCGCCGTAGCGGAACACGAAGTCGCCGGCCCGCACCTGACCCATCAGCTGTTCCGACAGCAGCGTCAGCACGCGGTCGCCGGTGTCGTGGCCGTGGCGGTCGTTGATCTGCTTGAAGTGGTCGGCATCCACCAGCAGCACGCCGAAGGGCTTGCCGTGGCGCAGGCTCATGGCCACCTCGCGCTGGAAGATGGCCGGCATGAAGCGGCGGGTGAGCAGCCGCGTCAGGCTGTCGCGGCCGCCTTCCATCTCCATGGCGCGGGCGGTGATGGAGCCGAGCAGGTAGGCGATTTCCGTCACGTCGCGGTCAAGCTGGCGCACGAAGGCGGCCCCCACGGCCTCGCCGCCGGCGGCCAGGGCGTCGTGGACCCGCCGCGTCACCTCGCCGACCCGGGCGCGCAGGGCATCCAGCTCCGGCGCCGCGCCGAAGGTGAGGTCGGCCTTGTGGTTGAGCCACAGGCCGAAGTCGCTGGCCTCCAGCGACGGCACCGCCGGCGGGGCGTCGCCGCGCTCGTAGAGGCCGACCACCACCGTGCGCAGCCAGTCGAACAACGATGCCTTCAGCCGCTCGCTCTCGACGGCCAGGCTCTGGCCGGACATGAACATCTTCAGCGACTGCTGGTGCCGCACGTTGCCGACCAGATCGCCGATGTAGGCCTCGTGCATGGTGTCGGTAAGGGTGTCGAGCAGATCGCCCAGGAACAGCACCGCATCGGCCGCCATGGCCGCCGGCAGGGTGCCTTCCGCCATCAGCCGGCGGGTCAGGTCGCGCTTGATCACCCGCATGCCGGCGGGGATCAGGGTCAGCGGGATGTTGATGCGGGCATGGACGCTGCCGACATGGTAGTTCTGCGCCACCAGCGCCCGCACGTCGTTCTCGCCGGCCAGCGAGAACACGGTCCGCAGCCAGCGCGCCATGGACCCGCGCAGGCGGGTGCTGACCAGATCGTGGCTGAGGAAGGGCGCGGCGGCCGGATCGGCCATCAGGGTGTCGTAGAACACCGCCGCCAGCGCATCGGCGTCGCGCCCGGCGATGGAAGCCACCCGGCCGCGCATGACCGGATCGGCCGCCCGCCAGATGGACCACAGGCTTTCGACGGTACGCGCCGTGACGGCATCGATGCGGGAACTGGCTGCTGTCATCACCGGCTCTGGCTTCTACCTCTTCGGAGGAACCCTAGCCGAAAGATCGTCTTCTTGTAAGGGTTTTAAAGAAAATGCCAGCTATTGCGCCAGCGCGTGGCAGCGGTAGCGGCGGCCCGGCTCGGCCAGGGCGTCCTGGGCGTCGATCAGGCACAGTTCGCGGGCGCCGGCCCGGTCGGTGGCCTCGAACACCGTGAACAGGGCGTTCACCGCCAGTTCCAGCGCCGCCGGCACGCTGCGGCACTTGAGGTAGTGGCCGAGGAACAGGGCGGCGAAGGCATCACCCGACCCGGTGGGCGGGTGGCTGAGGCGGATGCGCGGGGTGCCGATGAGCCAGGCGCCCTTGGCGGTGCGGGCCAGCACCTCGATGCGGTCGGGGTCGCCGTCGTCGCGCCGGACGGAGGTCACCAGCACCACCCCCGGGCCGCGCCGGCGCAGCGAGTCGGCGGCGGCGATGATCTGCGGCAGGGCGGCGCAGGGCTGGCCGGTCAGCAGCTCCAGCTCGAACTGGTTGGGGGTGGTGATGTCGGCATGGGGCACCACCGCCGCCCGCATCAGGTCTGGGATGTCCGGCTTCACGTACAGACCGCCGGGGCCGCCGGTGGCGTCGTGGTCGCCCATCACCGGGTCGCAGCAATAAAGCGCGCGGGAGTTGGCGGCGCGGGCGGCGGCGGCCGCTTCCACCACCGCATGGCCGATGGCGGCGTCGCCCAGGTAGCCGGACAGCACGGCATCGCAGCGCGGCAGCACGCCGCGCTCGCCGATGCCGGTCACCGTCTCGCGCACCAGATCGGCCCCCAGCACCGTGCCGCGCACCGTGTCATAGCCGGTATGGTTGGAGAAATGGACGGTGTGAACCGGCCACACCTCGTTGCCGAGGCGCTGCAGCGGAAACACCGCCGCCGAGTTGCCGACGTGGCCGTAGGCGACATGCGACTGGATGGAGAGAATCGCCACGAGTGGCTCCTTCCCGGGGCTCGAAAGGGCGGGGATGAGGGGCCGATCATAGCCCCGGCGCCTTCGCCCGCAACGGCCATTTCCCCTACGGCCGTTGCGGACGGTTGGGCGACCGTTCCGATTATGACCTTATGCGCCGTCATTTCTGTTCGAATGTTTCAAAGACCGCTTGTCGCCGCCGGGCGTGTCGGCTAGGTTGCGGCGCAGCATCACAAACCGCCGAATCGTCCGAGAAAGGGAGACCACATCCCATGGCTACCGTGTCCCGCCCGCGCCGCAGCGTGCTCTACATGCCGGGCTCCAACACCCGCGCGCTGGAAAAGGCGCGCACCCTGGCCGCCGACGGCCTGATCCTCGACCTGGAAGACGCGGTGGCGCCCGATGCCAAGGTGGAGGCCCGCGCCAACGTGGTGGCCGCCGCCGGCTCCTACGGCCAGCGCGAGGTGCTGATCCGCGTCAACGGCCTCAACACCGCCTGGGGCCACGACGACATCGCCGCCGCCGCCGCCTCCGACGCCCATGGCATCCTGCTGCCCAAGGTGGAAAGCGCCGACGCCGTGCGCATGGCCGAGGCCATCATGGTCAACGCCGGCGCCCGCCCCGACATGGCCATCTGGTGCATGATGGAAACGCCGCTCGGCATCCTGCACGCCGAGGAGATCGCGGCGGCCAGCCCGCGCATGGGCGGCTTCGTCATGGGCACGTCCGACCTCGCCAAGGACCTGCATGCCGAACACACCGCCATGCGGCTGCCGTTCGTCACCTCGCTCGGCCTGTGCATGCTGGCGGCGCGGGCCTACGGCCTTGCCATCCTCGACGGCGTGTACCTGAACCTGACCGATGACGAGGGCTTCGCCGCCGCCTGCGCCCAGGGCCGCGAGTTCGGCTTCGACGGCAAGACGCTGATCCACCCGAAGACCATCGACGCCGCCAACACCGCCTTCGCCCCGTCGGAGGCCGAGGTGGCGTGGTCGCGCAAGATCATCGACGCCCACGCCGCCGCCACGGCCGAGGGCAAGGGCGTGGTGGTGGTCGACGGCAAGCTGGTGGAGAACCTGCACGTCGTCAACGCCAGGCGCCTGGTGGCGCTGGCCGACCAGATCGAGACGCTGAAGGCGGACATGGCGGGGTAACGCCCCCGCCGCTCCACATTGATCAACCACCAAGGCACCAAGGCACCAAGAAGCCGCCGCAAGCGTCACCGCCCGGAGTCGTGCCGGCCGTGACGGGAGATTGCTTCTTGGTGTCTTTGTGTCTTGGTGGTTCCCATTCACGCACGTCGCGACGGGAAATGACCCCCATGACCACCAAGACCAACCAAGGCAACTACTTCGAGGATTTCCGCATCGGCCAGGAGCTGGTGCATGCCACGCCGCGCACCGTCACCGAGGGCGACATCGCGCTCTATACGGCGCTCTACGGCCCGCGCTTCCTGCTGCAGTCGTCGGCGGTGGCGGCCATGGACGTGGGGTTCGAGGATGCGCCGGTGGATGACCTGCTGGTGTTCCACATCGCCTTCGGCAAGACCGTGCCCGACGTGTCGCTGAACGCCGTCGCCAACCTGGGCTATGCCGACGGCCGCTTCGGCGTGCCGGTCTATGCCGGCGACACCATCCGCACCACCTCCACCGTCATCGGCCTGAAGGAAAACTCCAACGGCAAGACCGGCGTGGTCTACGTGCGGTCGCGCGCGGTCAACCAGCGCGACGAGATGGTGGTCGACTACGTGCGCTGGGTGATGGTCAACAAGAAGGACCAGAGCAAGCCGGCGCCGGAACCCGTCGTGCCCGACCTGCCGGCGGTGGTGGCGCCCGAGTCGCTGCGCCTGCCGGTCGGTCTGAACCTCGAGTCGTATGATTTCGCCGGCGCCGGCTCGGCCTTCTGCTGGGAAGATTACGCCGTGGGCGAGAAGATCGACCACGTCGACGGCATGACCATCGAGGAGGCGGAGCACATGATGGCCACCCGCCTTTACCAGAACACCGCCAAGGTTCACTTCAACCAGTTCGAGCAGGCGAAGGGCCGCTTCGGCCGCCGCCTCATCTATGGCGGCCACATCATCAGCCTGGCCCGCGCGCTGTCGTTCAACGGGCTGGAGAACGCCTTCAAGGTGGTCGCCATCAACGCCGGCAGCCACTGCAACCCGACCTTCGCCGGCGATACCATCCACGCCTGGACCGAGGTCACCGGCAAGTTCGACATCCACGAACGCCATGATCTGGGCGCCCTTCGCCTGCGTACCGTGGCGACGAAGGACCGGCCGTGCGCCGATTTCCCCTACAAGGACGCCGACGGCAAGTACGACCCCCAGGTGGTGCTGGACTTCGACTATACGGTGCTGATGCCCCGCCGCATCGGCTGATCCCACCCGCCGGGGTGGGGTGGCTTGCGCGGCAGCCCCACCCCGGCGGCGTTGACACCGGGGGGGCGAGGGGCTAAACCTTTCGCCGCATTGCCGCAAGAGTCCAGGCGTCTCCCGGAACGCCCATTCGAGGGGGCGGGGCGGCTGCGCCGGTCCCGGCCGGTGCCGGCGGTCCCGATGGAATCGGGGCGGACCGCCCTCCCCGAGGGGAGGGGGCTTCGTCCCGGGTGCTCCGGATGGCCGCATCCGGCGCCGTGACTAACGTGGAGTGGGCGCGCAAGCGCCGCAGACCAAGGTGCGTCCCGGTCATGGGCAAGGGCCTGGGGCGCCGACCTTCGAAGAGGCTGACGCCATGAAATCTGATACCCGGCCTTTGTCGCCGCATCTTCAGGTCTACAAGCTGCCGGTCGAGGGCAAGCTGTCGATCACCCACCGTATCACCGGCGTGGGCCTCTCGGTCGGCATGCTGCTGCTGATCTACTGGGTCGGTTCCGCCGCCTACGGGCGCGAAAGCTACGACGCCGCCATGGGCTTCATCACCTCGTGGTTCGGCTACCTGCTGCTGTTCGGTTTCTCGGTGGCCTTCTTCTTCCACCTGGTCAGCGGCATCCGTCACCTCACCTGGGACATCGGCGTCGGCCTGACCAAGGAAGAGGCGCGTCGCTCGTCCTATGCCGTTCTCGCGGCCACCGGCGTGCTGACCGTGCTCGCCTGGATCATCGGTCTGGCCTGAGGGGGAAAGATCACATGAGCCTGCGTTCTCCGCTCGGCCGCGTGCGCGGCCTGGGTTCCGCCAAGGATGGTGTCGGCCACTGGCTGGCCCAGCGCATGACGGCCATCGGCCTCGTGCTGCTCGGCTTCTGGTTCGTTGCCGCCATCGTCTCCAACGTCGGCGCCGACCATGCCACCTTCACGGCGTGGCTCGGCCAGCCCGGCAACGCCACCCTGATGATCCTGACCATCGTCGCGGCCTTCTGGCATGCGGCGCTCGGCCTGCAGGTGGTGATCGAGGACTACGTCCACGGTCACTGCCGCGCCGCCGCGCTCATCGCCGTCAAGCTGGCCTGCTTCGCGCTCGGCGCGTTCGGCGTGCTGTCGGTCCTGAAAGTTGCCGTTGGAGGCTGAGGTAAATGGCTGCTTACGATCTCATCGACCATGAATACGACGTGGTGGTGGTCGGCGCCGGCGGCGCCGGTCTGCGCGCCACCTTCGGCATGGTCGCCGCCGGCCTGAAGACGGCCTGCGTCACCAAGGTGTTCCCCACCCGCTCCCACACCGTCGCCGCCCAGGGCGGCATCGGCGCCAGCCTCGGCAACATGGCCGAGGACAGCTGGCAGTGGCACATGTACGACACCGTCAAGGGCTCCGACTGGCTCGGCGACCAGGACGCCATCGAATACATGTGCCGTGAAGCCGTGCCGGCGGTCTACGAGCTGGAGCACTTCGGCGTGCCCTTCAGCCGCACCCAGGACGGCAAGATCTACCAGCGTCCGTTCGGCGGCCACATGCGCAACTTCGGCGAAGCGCCGGTGCAGCGCGCCTGCGCCGCCGCCGACCGCACCGGCCACGCCATCCTGCACACGCTCTACCAGCAGTCGCTGAAGCACAACGCCGAGTTCTTCGTCGAGTTCTTCGCCCTCGACCTGCTGATGGACCCGGTGGACGGCACCTGCCGCGGCGTCATCGCGCTCGACATGGCGACCGGCGAGCTGCACCGCTTCCGCGCCCACCAGACGGTGCTGGCGACCGGCGGTTACGGCCGTGCCTACTTCTCCTGCACCTCGGCCCACACCTGCACGGGCGACGGTAACGGCATGGCCGCCCGCGCCGGCCTGCCGCTGCAGGACCACGAGTTCGTGCAGTTCCACCCGACCGGCATCTACGGCTCGGGCTGCCTGATCACCGAAGGCGCCCGCGGCGAAGGCGGCTACCTCACCAACTCCGCCGGCGAACGCTTCATGGAGCGCTACGCCCCGACCGCCAAGGACCTGGCCTCGCGTGACGTCGTCTCGCGTGCCATGACCATGGAAATCCGCGAAGGCCGCGGCGTCGGCAAGGAAAGCGACCACATCCACCTGCACCTGGAGCACCTGGGCGCCGACGTGCTGCACGCCCGTCTGCCCGGCATCACCGAAACGGCGAAGATCTTCGCCGGCGTCGATGCCACCAAGGAGCCGATCCCGGTGCTGCCGACCGTCCACTACAACATGGGCGGCATTCCGACCAACTACATGGGCGAAGTGCTGCGCCCGACCAAGGACAATCCGGACGCCGTCTGCGGCGGCCTGATGGCCGTCGGCGAAGCGGCCTGCGTGTCGGTCCACGGCGCCAACCGCCTGGGCACCAACTCGCTGCTCGACCTCGTGGTGTTCGGCCGCGCCGCCGCCCACCGCGCCGCCGAGCTGGTGAAGCCCGGCACCAAGCACAAGCCGGTGGCCAAGAGCTGCGACGACCTGGCGCTGTCGCGCCTGGACCGCGTGCGCAACGCCAACGGCTCGCAGACCACCCAGGAAATCCGCTCGGCCCTGCAGCGCACCATGCAGAACGACGCGGCCGTCTTCCGCACCAGCCAGTCGCTGAAGGAAGGCTGCGAGAAGGTCAGCCAGATCGCCGGCACCCTGCCGCAGCTGAAGATCACCGACCGCTCGCTGGTCTTCAACACCGACCTGACCGAGGCGCTGGAACTCGAGAACTTGATGACCTGCGCCCTTGCCACCATCTACGGTGCCGAAGCGCGCCAGGAGAGCCGTGGCGCCCACGCGCACGAGGACTACCCCGAGCGCGACGACGAGACCTGGATGAAGCACACCCTCGCCGTCGTCGACCACGACTACAAGGTCACCCTCGACTACCGTCCGGTGCACACCTACACGCTGACGGACGAGATCGAGTACATCGCGCCGAAGAAGCGCGTGTACTGAGCCGGCTCCCGTGAAGCGACGCCTGTTGCGAGGATAGAAAGATGGTTGAATTCAACCTGCCGCCGAACAGCCGGGTCAAGGAAGGCAAGACCTTCAAGGCGCCGGCCGGTGCCAAGCGGGTCAAGACCTTCAAGA
Source organism: Caenispirillum bisanense (assembly GCF_039523075.1). NCBI lineage: Bacteria > Pseudomonadati > Pseudomonadota > Alphaproteobacteria > Rhodospirillales > Novispirillaceae > Caenispirillum > Caenispirillum bisanense. The sequence continues at coordinate 62,664 of NZ_BAAAEP010000009.1, read as the reverse complement.
TCTACCGCTACGATCCGGACCTGGGCGAGAATCCGCGTCTCGACACCTTCGAGATCGATCTGGACGCCTGCGGCCCCATGGTCCTGGACGCCCTGCTGAAGATCAAGAACGAGGTCGACTCGACCCTCACCCTGCGCCGGTCGTGCCGTGAAGGCATCTGCGGCTCGTGCTCCATGAACATCGACGGCACCAACACGCTGGCGTGTCTGAAGCCGATCGACGAGGTGCAGGGCGACGTCAAGATCTACCCGCTGCCGCACATGCCGGTGGTGAAGGATCTGGTGCCCGACCTGACCACCATCTATGCCCAGTACCGCTCCATCGAACCGTGGATGAAGGCGGAAACGGCGGTGGCGGCCAACAAGGAGCGCAAGCAGTCGCCGGAAGAGCGCGCCAAGCTCGACGGTCTGTGGGAATGCATCCTGTGCTTCTGCTGCTCGACCAGCTGCCCCAGCTACTGGTGGAACGGCGACCGTTACCTGGGCCCGGCGATCCTGCTGCAGGCGGCCCGCTGGATCAACGACAGCCGCGACGAAGCGACCGGCGAGCGTCTGGACCAGCTGGAAGATCCGTTCCGCCTGTACCGCTGCCACACCATCATGAACTGCACCAACACCTGCCCGAAGGGCCTGAACCCGGCCAAGGCCATTCAGGACATCAAGCACAAGCTCGCCGAGCGCGTGCTGTAAGCCGACGGGTCGGTCCGCAGGGACTGAACGAGGAAACCGCCGCAGGGGAGGCCCTGCGGCGGTTTTCCTTTTTGCCCCCTTGCACGGCCCGGCCCCGGGAAGAGGGCCGGGCCGGGGCGCGCATCCGTCAGGTCTGCTGCAGGTTGGTCAGGAAGCTGTCGACTTCGCGGCTCAAACCTTCCGCCGTGCTGCGCAGGGTGCGGGCGCTGGCCGACACCGACTGGGCATGGTCGCCGGTCTGGCCGGTGACGGAACTCAGGCTGCCCATGACGCTGGTGACTTCCTGGGTGCGGTCGGCGGCCGCCTGAACGTTGCGCGTGATTTCCGCCGTCGCCGCCGTCTGCTGCTCCACCGCCGCGGCGATCGACCCGGTGATCTCGCTCAGGGTGGCGATGGTGGTGCGGATGTCCTCGATGGCGTCGACGGCACCCTGGGTCGCGCCCTGGATCTCGTCGATCTGGTTCTTGATGTCTTCCGTCGCCCGCGCCGTCTGGTTGGCGAGGCTCTTGACCTCGTTGGCGACCACCGCGAACCCCTTGCCAGCGTCGCCGGCACGGGCGGCTTCGATGGTGGCGTTCAGGGCCAGCAGGTTGGTCTGGTTGGCGATGTCGGTGATCAGGTTGACCACCGCCGAGATGCGGGTGGCCGAGTCGGCGAGGCTGCGGACGGTGCCGCGGGTGGCTTCGGCGCGGTCCACCGCTTCGGTGGCGGTGCGGGAGCTTTCCGACACCTGACGGGCGATTTCCCGGATGCTGGCCTCCAGTTCCTCGGCGGCGGCGGCGACGGTCTGGACGTTGCCCGAGGCATCGGAGGACGCGACGCCCGCCCGCTGGCCCTCGGCGGCGGCCTTGGTGGCGATGGACACCATGGAGTCGGAGGCGGCGGCCATGTCTTCCGACAGCGAGGTCACCTCGCTGGTCACCCGGCGGACGCTGCTTTCGAAGGCGTCGACCATCTGCATGTACTTGGTCACGTCCTCCCAGTTCAGCATGGGGCCGATGTACTCGCCGTTCTTGTCGAAGATGGGCGTCACATGGTTTTCGATGGTGATGTCGCCCATGCGGAAACGCCCGGTGTAGGGCAGGCGCGACGGGTCCGACAGCAGGTTGCGGACAACGGCCGGGTTCTTGTGGAAATCGAGCACGCTACAGCCGAGCACCTCGTCGGGCGTGCGGCCGAGGTGGCGCCCCATCTTGGCCAGCAGGTCCTTGGCCGCCCGGTTGATGTATGTGATGCGCAGGGTGTCCCGCTCGCACATCATCACCTTGGCCGGCTGCACCTCCACCATCTGGCGCAGGCGGAAGGCTTCATCCACCGTCGTCGCCAGATTGCCGAGGGCGGTGGCGATCTGCCCCAGTTCATCCCGCCGCTGGCGTTCGGGGATGTCGACATCGCTTTCGCCGGTCGAGATCTGCTCGACGGCGCTGGTCAGCCGCTTGATCGGACGCACCACCGTGTAGCCGAGCGTCAGCCAGACGGCCGCCCCGATCAGCGCCATGATGATGGCGGAGGTCAGCAGGATAGAGTCCCGCACGCCGGTGGAGGCGGCCGCCATGTGGGCCTGCGGCACGGTAACCATCACCAGCCAGGGGCTGGCGAAGTCGCCGAAGGTGACCGGATGGAAGAACCGGGCCTCGGGCGCGCCGCCGGCGGGGGAGGCACCGTCGGTATTGAACGGTCCGCTTCCGGCGCGGGTGAAGGCATCGGCGGGGAAGTCACGGAAGACCTCGCCCGCCTTTTTGCCGATCCAGGAGGCATCGGGGGCGCCGGAGATCATGCCCTCGTGCGAAATGATCACCACCTGCCCGGCGCCCATTGGGTGGGCAGAGGCCGTTATCGCCGCCAGCCGGTCGAGGGAGAAGTCGGCGCCGATGACGCCGATCCCCTTGCCGTCGGCGATCACCGGCACGCCGACGCTGACCAGCATGACGTTCTTCTTGCCGGCCAGTTCGGGATAGACGATCGGGCTGGTCACGTAGTCGCGCCGGCTGTCCCGCGGCACGGTGTACCAGGCGTTCTGGGCGCTGGGCTGACCGCCATAGGCGGAAAGGCTGTCCAGCATGGGAGGGCCGCTGATGCGGTTCCAGTAGACCAGAAAGCGGCCGGTGTCGTCGCTACCGGGGGTGTTCACATAGGCGCTGTCGCGGCCGTCGAGGGCCTGCGGCTCGAACCCGGCCCAGACGCCCACTAGGTCCGGCGCCTTCAACAGCCAGTGATGGAGGATTTCGATGTAGGCGGCACGATCCGGCTGCCCGGTGGCCTGGAGAGCGGTGAACCCTTCCCGGATTCCGCGCGCCTGTTCCAGGGCACGCGAGAACTCCCCTTTGACCTGCTCGGCATAGAATCCGGCCTCGGCGGCACCCGCGTCCCGGCTGAGATTGCCGGTGGTGGTGGCGGTGCGGTCGGTGACGATGAAGACATTGATGCCGAACAGGATCAGCAGGACGGTCAGAACCGCCAGGGATACCTTGGCCTGCAGCCGCAGGCGGCTGCCCCCGGATGATGCTGTCATGGAATCCCCCCAAGAGCTTTATGATCTACAGGGGGAGTTTACGGCAGCCGCGCGGCCGAGATCATGAAATTCCAGTTGTTACCGATCAGGTCTCGCCGCCGCGGCGCGTCGGGGCTTGTCTTTATTCTCAGGGTTTACCGCGACTTACGGGTTGGAAAGATGGGCCCGTCTTACCTTGTGCTTATGCGGTACGGCATAGACTGCCCGGTGCCGCCGACGAAGACCTGCGGTTTTCATCGTCGGCTTCATTCTCCGGGCGATTGCTTCCGACTCAGGGCCATCTGTCTCGGAGCCCTCGCTCCCCGCAGGGGCGGTCAGGGCTTGGGGGCCGGGGGCGTCTTGTCGTCGTCGTCCTTCTCGTCGCTCGGCTTGCGCGGTTCGGCCGGGGTCCAGGAGGGAGGGTCGGAGGCGGGGAAGCTCTCGTCGATGGTTTCGTCGATGTCGTCTTCCTCGGTTTCCGGGCGTTCGCGGGATTCCTTGCCGGTCATTGCAGGCTCCTTGGTCAGGGGTGGAGCCGCCACCCGCGGCGGCGGTCGTTTTGCCATCAACGCCAGCCGTCGCCCCGACGTTCGAAAAGCCCGCCCTAGCGGCCCTCGCGCCACCACGCCAGGATCACGCCGCCGAGGATGAGCGTCAGCGCCGCCCACAGCGGCAGCAGCGGAATCTGCCGCACCCCCGCCACCACATAGTCGCCGTTGCTGCGCAGGCCCATCCAGCCGCTGCCGGCGGTGGCGGCGTCGGGGGCGGTGCGGCGGATGTCGGGCACGCCACCCTCGGCCAGCCACCACAGGCCGCCGCCGCTGGCCGCCGCCACCGGCGCCAGCACCGCATCGGTCGCCACCACCGCCGAGGTCTCCAGCGGATTGGCGGCCCCCGCGGCGGCGATGGCGGTCATGTCGCCGTCGTCGATGCGCCACACGCCGGGTTCCTCCACCGGCAGGGCGGCCTCGCTGCGGCCGCCGCCGGCCGCCTCCAGCGGCAGGACGGTTTCTTCCCCCGACGGGCTGGTGACGGTGACCTCGCGGCCGCCGGCGTCGTCCAGGCTGCGGCGGGTGATGGTGAGGGTGCCGCCGCTGACCTCCGCCCGCAGCGAGCGTTCCTCCAGGTCCGGTTCCTTCATCAGCCAGTGGGCGAGGCGGCGCACCAGTTCCGCCTGCGGGCCGCCGCCGCGCCAGTTCTTTTCCCACAGCCACAGGGTGTCGGACAGCAGCAGGGCGACGCGGCCCTCCTCCACACGGTCGAGCAGCAGCAGCGGTTCCTCGCCGGCGCCGGTCATGACGGTGGCGGCACTGCCCTTGGCGCGGGCGGAGATCTGGCGGATCCACGGGCCGAACGGCGGCGCTCCCGGCCGCGGCACCAGGGCATCGGTCACCGGGTGGCGCAGGCCGAGGCCGGCGATGCGCGGGCGGTAGGTCTCGTCCACCACCTCGCCCGACGGCGCCGCCGGCAGGATGTCGCCAAGGGGGCTGTCGTAGAGGCTGAACGGTTCCGCGAACTCCGGCCCCACCGCCAGCAGCAGGGCGCCGCCCTGGCGCACGTAGTCGCGCACGTTGGCCATGTAGGGGTCGGGCACCAGGCCGGATCGGGTGTAGCGGTCGAAGACGATGAGGTCGAAGTCGTACAGCCGCTGCTCGAACAGCTCCTGGATGGGGAAGGCGATGAGCGCCAGCTCGCGCAGGGGCGTCAGGTCGTCCTTGCTGGGCGGCCGCAGGATGGTGAAGTGGACGAGGTCGACGTTGGGGTCGGATTTCAGCAGGTTGCGCCAGGCCCGTTCGCCGATGTGCGGCTCGCCGGAGATCAGCAGCACCCGCAGGCGGTCGCGCACGCCGTTGATGGCGATGGCGGCCTGATTGTTGAGCGGCGACAGGTCTTCCGGCCCGGCCGGGGTTTCCAGCGCCACCACCGTCTGGCCGGCATGCTCGATCATCACCGGAATCTGCACCGCCTGCCCCACCGGCACGGCGAAGGCGCGGGCCGGGCGGTCGTCGACGGTGACGGTGAGGGGGGCGGTGGCGCCGGGCGGGGCGTTTTCGTCCACCACCCGCACGGTGACCTCCACCGGCCGGCCGACCAGGCCGAAGTCGGGCGCCGTTTCCACCACCAGGCGGCGATCGGTCTGGCCCGGCTCGCCGGTCAGCAGGGTGTGGACCGGGAAGCCGGGGGCGGTGGCGGGAACGTCGTGAACCTGCCCGTCGGTGACCAGGATGGCGCCGGCCAGCCGGCGGCGCGGCACGTCGGCGGTGGCGCGGGTCAGCGCGTCGAACAGGCGGGTGCCGGAATCGAGGGTGGAGCCGACGCGCTCGATGCGCACCTCCAGGCTGTCGTCGCCGTGCAGGCGCTCGGCCAGCTGCTGCACCGCCGCCTCGGTCTGGGCGGTGCGGTCGCCCACCCGCTGCGACAGGCTTTCGTCCACCACCACCACCGCCACGTCGGTGAGCGGCCGGCGGTCTTCCTGCACCACCTGCGGGTTGGCGACGGCGACCAGCAGCGCCGCCACCGGAATCGCCCGCACCAGGGTGCCGCGCGCCCGCCGCGCCAGCCCCCACAGGAACAGCAGCAGCGCCGCCACGGCCACGGCCGCCAGCCCCTGCCAGGGGATGACCGGCGCGAAGACGATGTCGGTGACGGCCTCGATCATTGCGTCAGGCGCTCCATGATGGCGGGGACGTGGACCTGATCGGCCTTGTAGTTGCCGGTGAGGGCATACATCACGGCATTGACGCCGAAGCGGTAGGCGATCTCGCGCTGGCGGTCGCCGCCCGGCACCACCGGCGCCATGTAGCTGCCGTTGGGCGCCCGCGCCCAGGCGGCGGCCCAGTCGCCGTTGCCGATGATGACGGAGGAGACGCGGTCATTGCCGCTGCCCTCGCGCTCCACCCACACCGTCACGTCGGCATGGCGGCCGGGGGTTTCCTGCAGCAGGTAGAACGAACGGGTGAGCACATGGTCGTCGGGCAGTCGCACCAGGGTCGGCAGCTCGAACTGCGACAGCACCGGCTCCACCGCCGAGGAGGGCAGGTCGCGGGTGTCGAACAGGATCATGCCGCCGTGCTGCAGGTAGTCCTGCACCTTGCCGCGGGCGGCGACGGAGAGGGTGGGGGCGCCTTCGATCACCGGCCAGTAGACCAGCGGGTAGAAGATCAGGTCGTCGACCTCGGGGTCCACCGCCATGGGCTCGCTCAGCTCCGCCGACGATCGATTGCCGAGCACCCGCGTCAGGCCGTAGAGGCCGGCTTCCGACAGGCGGTCGACGGCGGTATCGCCGGTCTGCACCCAGGCGAGGCGGGTTTCGGTCACTGCCTCCACCACCCGCGGGTCGGCGGGCTCCGGCGGCGGTGCCGGGGTTTCCTGCGCCCGTGCGGCGCCGGCCGCCGCGGCGGCGGCCAGCACGGCGGCCAGCAGCAGGGCGGCAGCGCGGCCGGCGGTGGAGCGGCGGCCCGGCAGGCGGGGGCCGAGGCCGCGCAGGGCGTAGCTGGCGATCCAGTCGAGCAGGGCAAGGCACAGCGCCGCCAGCAGCAGCCACGGCCGCAGCTCCACCTCGCGGCCGACGTCGGACAGGGTGCCGCGCTCGATGCCGCTGCCGAGCGCCGGCAGGGGCGCCAGGGCGGGCAGGTGATCGACCAGATTGAGCGACCGCCGCTCCTGCGCCGACCCGTAGTAGCCGGGCGGATGCTGCGGCCCCGGCGCGGTGGCGGTGAGGGCGGCGGCGGTGAGGGCGCGGGCATTGCCCGGCGGCTCGCCCAGGCGGCCGAACCCGTCCAGGGTGGCGAGCGGCGGCAGCGGGCGGCCGGCATCGTCGCCGCCGCCCTCGACGCCGGCCGACAGGGTCAGCATGCGCTCCATCATCTGCGGGAACAGGCCGGACAGCGCCAGGGTGGACCACTCGGCATTGGCGGTGGTGTGGAACAGCACCACCCAGCCCTGGCCGCGCGGCTCGGCGGTGACCAGCGGCGTGCCGTCGGTGAGGCGGGCCCAGGTCTTGTCCGGCAGGGTGGGGGAGGGTTCCGCCAGCACCTGGGCGGAAACCGCCACGTCGGCCGGGATGGGCAGGCCGGCGAAGGGGCTGCGGTCGGGGAAGGGGGCGAGGCGCACCGGCTCCGACCAGCTGAGGGTGCCGCCGAACTGGCCGCCGCCGCCGCGCAGGCGCACCGGCAGCAGCGGATCGTTCTGGGTGTTTTCCTCCAGCCGGTCGCCGGCGAAGCGCACCAGCACGCCGCCGGCGGTCACCCAGTCTTCCAGCCGCGCCGCCGCCGGGCCGGCGAGCGGACCGGAGTTGGCGATGATCAGCATGGACAGCGGCCGGTCGAGCAGCGGATCAAGCCCGCCGCGCCGCACCTCCGCCACCGGCTGCAGCGCCCGTTCCAGGTAATAGACATCGCCCAGCAGCGGCAGATCGGCCCCCAGCGGCGCCCCGGAGGCGAGGCCGATGGGGCGGCGGCGCCAGGTATCGTCCAGCAGCACCATGGCGCCGGCGCTGGCCACGCCCTCCAGGCTCAGGCTGCCGACGGTGTTGAGCAGGTCGGGCGGCACCTCGGCGCGGCCCTGGGCGGTGGCGCTGCCGGCGGCGAAGGACAGCGGCAGGCGGGCGACGGCGCGGCCCTGGGTGTCGAGCACCTGCACCGCCACCGTGCGCTCAGGCGCCGCCGGGGTGGCGGCCCGGCGGACGGTGAGGGTGAGGCCGTCGCCTTCGCGGGCCGGGCGGTCGAGCACCACCGGCGCCTCGTCGCCGGTCAGCACCGCCAGCGTGCCGATGCGCTGCAGCGCCGTCGCCAGCTCGCGGGCGGCGGGGCTGTCGAGGCCGTCGGACAGCCACAGCACCGAGGCACTGCCCGGCAGCTCCACCGCCTCCGCCACCGCGCGGGCGGCGGCGGGGTCGCTCGCCCACGGCTGCGGCGTCATGCTCTGCACCACCGGCAGCACCTCCGCCCCGGCGCCCAGGCGGCCGGCGGCCAGCGGGTCGCCGTCGGCGGGCGGGGCGGTGGTCAGCACCTGCACCGGCCGGCCCTCGCGGTCGGCGCGGGCGATGAGGTCGAGCGCCGCCTGGCGGCGGGCGGTCCAGTCGGCGGGGGGGGCCCCCCCCCCGCCGCCCCCGCCCCGGCGGCGGCCCCGGCGGGCCGTGCCGGCTATGCCGACGACGAGCGCAAGACCCTCGACCGGCTGTTCGAGACCACCCAGTGACCGACCCGCATCCCACCCCTGGATGCCCATCGCCCACGCAGGAGCTTCGGCCTTCGATGCTGACCACCAATCCTTTCGCCTTCGGGCCGGCGGCCCATCTTCGCGACGAGGACGATGACGACAAGCCGAAGGAGGAATGCGGCGTCGTCGGCATCTTCGGCGACCCGGATGCCGCCAGCCATGCGGTGCTCGGCCTGCACGCCCTGCAGCACCGCGGCCAGGAGGCGGCGGGCGTGGTGTCGTGCGACGGCTTCTCCTTCCACAGCCACCGCGGCCTCGGCCACGTGTCGGAGAACTTCAAGTCCGAAGAGGTGATGAACCGGCTGGTCGGCCCCATGGCCATCGGCCACAACCGCTATTCCACCTCCGGCGACAAGGCGCTGCGCAACGTCCAGCCGTTCTATGCCGACCTTGCCTTCGGCGGGCTCGGCCTGTGCCATAACGGCAACCTGACCAACGCCGTCACCCTCCGCCGGCAGCTGGTGCAGAAGGGCTGCATCTTCTCCTCCACCTCCGATACCGAGGTGGTGCTGCAGCTGGTGGCGCGGTCCGACTACATCACCGTCGAGGACCGGCTGGTCGATGCCCTGCGCAAGGTGGAAGGCGCCTATTCGCTCATCGCCCTGACCACCACCGCCATGTACGGCATCCGCGACCCGTATGGCATCCGCCCGCTGGTGCTCGGCAGCCTGGACGGCGCCCACATCCTGGCGTCGGAAACCTGCGCGCTGGACATCATGGGGGCGGAGTACGTGCGCGACGTGCAGCCGGGCGAGCTGGTCATCATCGACCGCGACGGCGTGCGCAGCGTGAAGCCCTTCGTGCCGGTGCAGAGCCGCTTCTGCATCTTCGAATACATCTACTTCGCCCGCCCCGACTCCAACGTCGAGGGCACCAGCGTCTACCATGTGCGCAAGCGCATCGGCGAGGAACTGGCGCGTGAAAGCGGGGTGCCGGCCGACGTCATCGTGCCGGTGCCCGACTCCGGCGTGCCAGCGGCGCTGGGCTTTGCCGCCGAGTCGGGGGTGCCATTCGAATTCGGCATCATCCGCAACCACTACGTCGGCCGCACCTTCATCCAGCCGACCCAGCGCACCCGCGACCTGGGCGTCAAGCGCAAGCACAACGCCAACCGCGCCTTCCTGGAGGGCAAGCGGGTGGTGCTGGTGGACGACAGCATCGTGCGCGGCACGACGTCGAAGAAGATCGTGCAGATGGTGCGCCAGGCCGGCGCGACCGAGGTGCACATGCGCATCTCCTCGCCGCCCACCACCTACCCCTGCTTCTTCGGCATCGACACGCCCGACCGCGACAACCTGCTGGCGGCGCAGCACAATCTGGCCGAGATGGAAAAGCTGCTGGGGGTCGACAGCCTGGCCTTCATCTCGCTGGACGGCCTCTATCGCGCCGTCGGCGAGGCCGGCCGCGACATGGGCAACCCGACCTTCTGCGACGCCTGCTTCACCGGCGACTATTTCCTGCCGTTGACGGACCGCAATGACACCGCCTGCACCTCGCAGCAGCTTAGCCTGCTGCAGGAAAAGCTGGGCTAGGGGCGGCCGCCGCTTCCATCCTGTTTCCGACCTGCCGGTCCGGGCGTCCCGTGGCGCCCGGACCTTCTCCCGCTGAAAGGACTGATCTCCCGCCATGACCGGACGCCTGCAGGACCGTATCGCCCTCGTCACCGGCGCGTCGCGCGGCATCGGCCGCGCCGTCGCCCTGCGCTTCGCCGAGGAAGGGGCGACGGTGATCGCGGTGGCCCGCACCAAGGGCGCGCTGGAGGAACTGGACGACGCGATCAAGGCCCGCACCGGCCGCAACGCCATCCTGGTGGCGGAGAACCTGCGCGACGGCGACAAGATCGACCAGATGGGCGCCGCCCTGTTCCAGCGCTTCGGGCGGCTGGACGTGCTGGTGGGCAATGCCGGCTCGCTCGGCATGCTGGCGCCGCTCGGCCATGTCGGCATCAAGCAGTTCGACGAGGTCATGGCCACCAACGTCACCGCCAACTGGCGGCTGATCCGCAGCCTCGACCCGCTGCTGCGCGCCTCTGACGCCGGCCGCGCCATCTTCGTCACCAGCGGCGTGGCGCAGGCCGACGGGCGTCCCTACTGGGGCCCCTATGCCGCCGCCAAGGCGGCGCTGGAGGTGCTGGTGAAGACCTGGGCGCACGAGGTGGAGAACGTGTCGGCGGTGCGCGCCAACCTGGTCGATCCTGGCCGCGTCCGCACCCGCATGCGGTCGCAGGCCTACCCCGGCGAGAACCCCGAGACGCTGCCGCCGCCGGAGGCCATCACCGGCACCTTCGTCGAGCTGGCCTCCCCCGACTTCACCGCCACCGCCCAGGTGATCCAGGCCGAGGTGGCCGAGGGCTGGCGCTGACGCCAGCCCCCGCGCCGCGGCGGATCAGCGCCAGGAGGCCACCCGGCGGGCAACCGCCGGCACCGGCGTCGCGTCCTCGTCGACGCGGTCGACGACCTCCCCCGCCCAGGTCGGCGCCCCGCCGCCGGCCTGCGGCCACAGGGTGAGGCGCAGGAACACCATGTCGTGCAGGTCGTCCAGGGCCGGCGCCGGGTCGCCGGCGTAGCGGGTGGCGTCGATGTCCAGCACCAGGGCGCCGTCGGCGGCGGTGCGGTACGTTCCAAGGTAGTAGTAACTGTCGTCGCCGCCGGTAAGGTGGCCACGGTCCAGGGTCAGCGTGGCGCCGGTGGCCTGGGCGGCGCCGTCCTTCTCCACCCTGACGATCCAGAAGCCTTCGACGGCGGCATCGACGGCGGGCAGCGGCAGGATGTCCGGACGTTCTGTCTGGCGTGCCGGTTCACTCATGTTCGGGCTCTCCCCCTTTGGTTTCGCATGAAGTCTAGTCCGAATGACACCGCGCCTCCATGGGGGAGGGCGGTGTCAAAGGGGGTAGGAGCCTGCTTCGTGCGTAGGCGGCCAGCTATCTTCGCGCGTCAGAAGAGCGAGAGTTGGCTGATTCGATCGAGACGCAATACGCCAATCAGCAGCCATGAAGCAGGGTATCGGGAATGGGTGCCCAGTGCGAACGCCATGCCCTTCTCCGGGTACTCATTTCCAAAGATGTTCTGAATTCGACGGACAGCCTCTTCTTCTCCGTGTTTTCTCTCAAACCGCCAGTACATGGCGGCCGTCTCCCAGTCCGCGCAACTGTGTTGGTGTACCCCATCAGCGGAGCGGTAGCGAAAACTGAAGTCGTAAGGGCAAGGAGAAAGCGCCTTCAGCTCTTCGTCGAATAATGAATGCTGGGCTGCGGCGTGAGAAAGCTTCGGCGTTCCGCCTCGATTTGTTCTGGTGGCTTCCGTCGGCACCGAAGCTCCACATTTTCTGGTCGCACCAGTGTTAAGCTCTTCCCTTTGGCGGCTGCCTCTTTCGGGCCGCCCACGAGGATGGGAGCAAGGAAGCGTGCGCGCTCCCGCTCGGGCATGGTTTCTGAAACCTTGATGCTGTCTTCATCCACGCGGCGGCTTTCAGGACGATGGTCATCGCTGGGCCTGCGCCAGTCGTACTCGATCCACTGCCAGCGCGAAAATTTGCTGTCTTTCAGGTGGCGGAAACGTATGGGGAATTGACGGCGCCATTGGCGGTCTTCAGTGACCCCCGCGCAGCACACCGTCTCTCCGATACGGCTGTCGTGAGGCAATGCCTTCACGAGCACCAGCACTTTCTCGCGTCCTGACCGCGTCTGTTCGTCCAAGTCTATTCTTCACCCCCAGGTGCCTTACCCGAAGTGGTAAGATATCTGAAAGTGCAGCCGCAACCAAAGATCGGTGGCAATGGAGTGGCTCTCGCTCGTAGCAGAGCAGGCAGACGGCGTGGGAAGGAAGCATTTCGGCGACCGCGACCAATCCCGCTTGGGCGGCATCGCATTCAAGGTGGGCCGAGTAGATGCGCCTGAACTCGTCTTGATGCCCCGCGCGAGCAGCCTCGCGCCCGGCCTTGGGGTCGCCCAATTCGGGAAGGTGGAGATAACGAAGCCCAGCCTCCAAGAGTGCTGACGAAAGGGCTTTCTTGGAGAAACCTTTCCGACGGGAAATTGCCAGTTCACGGATGTCGACGACCACCTCTACAGCGGACGTCTGTAGTGTGGCAATGAAGTCGGAAAGGCTGGCGCCTTCGTAACCGATGGTCATGATCGTGGGCACCGGCGGTCTCCTCAGTTTACCTCGGGAGGAAAGCAGACCCGCCGAGCCCGGTCAAAGAAAAGGTGGCCTCTCAGAACGTCGCCTTGGCTTTCAGCAGGAACGACCGTCCCGGCTCGCGCAGCGGGTCGACGTTGGTGAAGTCCTGGCCGTAGGTGGCGCGGTCGGCGTAGTCCTCGTCGAAGATGTTGTTGGCTTCGGCGCGCAGGGTCAGGTAGGGGGCGAAGTCCGGCACGTAGTCGGCGTGCAGGTTCACCACCTCGTAGGCCGGCAGGGCGCGGCCGCCGGCGCCGACGGTGTCGGTGTTCTTCAGCGCCGCCTCGATGCTGCCGCCCACCGTCACCCCGATGGCCTCGAAGCTATGCGCCGCCTCCAGCGCGATGATGCGGCCGAGCGGCGCCCCCAGGTACTGGGTGACGTCGGAATCCGCGGCATTGCCGTTCACCTTGATGGTGCTGTCGGTGTAGCTGGCGCGCACGAAACCCGGCCCCCAGGTGTAGCCGAGGCCGAGGGAGTAGCCGTAGGTCTCGAAGTCGGTGGTCAGCGAGGGGCCGCCGCGGAAGCTTTCGTCGCGGGCGTTGCTGAAGTCGCTGCGGAACAGGCGGGCGGAGGCGGTGATGCCGTTGTAGGCGGCTTCGACCCCGGTGGTGTAGTTCTGCGCCCGCACGCCCTTCATGTCGGGGTCGTACCGCCAGCGCGGGTTGAGGATGTAGTTCTCCGCCAGGGCGATGCCGCCCCAGACGTTGGAATAGCCGGCGTTGAGGCGGATGTGCTCGGTCACCTGCAGGGCGGCGGAGACGTTGCCGCTGAGGCCGGTGTTGCTGATGTCGGTGCCGTCCACGCCCTCGAACCACTGGCGGTCGCCGCGCAGGCCGAAGGAAAGGGTGAGCGGGTCCAGCGGCTGCAGCCGCGCCTGGGCGTAGGCGCCGACGTTGCGGGCGTTTTCGTCCAGGTCGTCGGTGGCGTCGAAATAGCGGGCGCGGTCGTTGTAGAAGTCGATGCCGGCGGTGATGCTGTCATCGGCGCTCAGGTTGAAGCTGTTCTCGATGCGGCCGGCCAGGGTGCCGGTGCGGCCGGTGCTGTCGAAGGGCTCCGGCACCTCCACGTCGGTGACGCTGTAGGACAGCACCACCCGCGGATCCCACAGGCCGGTGGCGTCGGGCGTGCTGTAGGTGAGGGCGACGGTGCGGCGGTCCATGTCGTACTTGCGCACCGCCGGTTCCGGCCGGTTGGTGATGGCCCCCAGGTTGGCGCGGTAGGGGCGGTTGGCGGCGTCGTTCACCCGCTCCGCCGAGACTTCCAGGCGGTGGCCGCCGTCGCTGTGGTAGGCGACCTTGGCAAGGCCGGAGATCATGTCGGCGCCGCTGCCGGCCACCTCGCGGCCGTGGCCGCCCTTGTAGTCGTCGCCGACGGCGCGGTTGACGTAGCCCAGCACCTCGAACCCGGCGGCGCGGCCATAGGCGGCGGTGCCGGCGGTTACGGTGTCGCCGTTGGTTGCGTAGCTGCCGGTGACGAAGCCGCCGAGGGAGCGGCCGGGCGCCAGCAGGTCGCCGACATCGACGGTTTCATAGCTGATGGCACCGCCGAGCGCACCGGGGCCGGCATCGGCCGGGGCGACGCCGGGGTCAATGCGCACCGCCTTCAGCAGGCTGGGGTCGATGAGGTTGGTGCCGCTGTGGTGGAACACCTTGTTGTTCTGGCGGGCGCCGTCGATCTGCACGGCGAGGTTGGTCTCCTCGATGCCGTTGACATAGACCTTCTGGCTGAGCGGCAGCGCGCCGCCGACGGACACGCCGGACTCGCCGGCGAAGACGTCCTTCATGGTGGCCGGATTGCGCCGCTCCAGGTCCTCGCGCGTCACGGCGATGCTGGCGGCGCCGTCGGCCGGCCCGCCCCAGCCGGCGGTGGCGAGGGCGCCCTCCACCCGCACCGGCTCCAGCACCAGCGCCTCGCCGCCCGGCGCGACGCCGGTGGCTTCCATGGTCACCGCATTGGGGGCGGTGAAGCGGTAGGTCAGGCCGGTGCCGGCCAGCAGGCGCTGCAGCGCCGCCTCGGCGCTCATGCGGCCGCTGACGCCGGCGGTACGCAGGTCGCGCACCAGATCACCGCGCACCGACGTCTGCACCCCCGCCTGCTGCCCGAACAGCGGCAGCGCATCGGCCAGCGGCTGCGGCGGGATGGCGAAGGTGTGCTGCGCTTCCGCCTGCGCCGTCTGCGCCGCCGTCGCGCCATCCTCCGCCGCCGCCGCCACCGCCGCCGCCGGCAGCAGCGCCGCCGCCGGCGCCGTCAGCGCCGTGGTCACCAGCAGCACCCGCAGCGAGGCGCCCGGCGCCGTCGCGGCCATCCCCATGCCCCAAACCCTCATTCGTCACCCTCCAGGCTCGTCTGTCATGGCTGCCGGTGGCATCTGCAAATGCGACGCATTTACCGGCTGTCCCACAAGAGACGACGGCGGGGAGGGCGGATTCAAATTTTCTTCGAAACGCCGTGCGGCGGGCCTGTCACGCCGCCGGCTTCACCAGCCGCAGCCACGGCGTGACCCGCTGCACCACCGCGCCGTGGGAAGCGGCAACCGCCTCCAGCGCCGCCTCCGGCTGGCTGAGGTCGAAGAAGCCGGTGACGGTGCGGCGGCCGAGGTCGCCATCGGTCACCACCACCCAGCCCGGCATGTAGGTATCGAGTTCAGCCACCACCTCGCTCACCGGCCGGTCGCGGACCACCAGCTGACCGCGCCGCCAGGCGGCCACCAGGGCCGGCGGGCCGGAGCTGCGGCTGAGGCCGCCGGACCCGTCGGCGGTGGCCGCCTCGCCGGCCGTCAACTCCACCGTTGCGCCGGGCGGTGCGACCCGGACGCGGCCATGCTCCACCGTCACCCGCACGCCGTCGCCCTGGCGGCTGACCTCAAAGGCGGTGCCGAGCACGGTGGTGGTGACCTCGCCGGCGCGCACCTGGAAGGGGCGACCGGCCTGGGGCGCGACCTCGAAGAAGGCGGTGCCGCGCAGCAGCGTCACCTGCCGCGTCGGGGCATCGGCCTGGGCGAGGCTGACGGCGCTGTCGGGTGCCAGATCCAGGCGGCTGCCGTCGGGCAGGTCCAGCCGCCGAGTCTCGCCGGAAGCCGTCACCGCGTCGGCCTGCAGGTGCAGCAGGGCATCGGGGGTGAGCACCGCCAGCGTCAGGCAGGCCGCCATGGCCAGCGCCGCCGCCAGCGGCCAGCGGCGGGGCGGCCCGTGCTGTGGTTGAGGAGACGGCGCCGCCGCCAGCGACGACTCGCCCAGCAACCGCCACACCCGCTGCATGTCCTGCCACTCCTGCCGGTGGGCCGGGTCGGCCGCCAGCCAGCGCACATGGGCGGCCAGCAGCGCCGCATCGTCCGGCGCCTCCCGCAGCGCCACCTGCCAGGCGGCGGCGGTGTCCGGCATCGGGGCCGGGCCGGGGCAAGTGGGGTGCTGGCTCATGGGGGTCCTTCCCGACGCGGCCTCTCCCTCGGAAGACGCTGGCGGGGGCAGGATTTTCAACCGGGGCCGGCGGCGGGTCATGGGGCGGCCTCCGTCATGACCGGCCCAGACGGCGGCGGCAGTGCTCCAGCCCGTCGGTGACCAGGGCATGGGCGGTGCCGACCGAAACGCCAAGGTGCGCGGCGATGTCGGCCAGCCGGTGGTCGCCGAAGCGGTGCATGGTGAGGGCGACGCGGGTGCGCTCCGGCAGTTCGGCCAGCGCCGCCTCCAGCAGGCGCAGGTCGTCGCGGGCGATGGCGGCTGCCTCCGGGTTCGGCTGATCGGCCGGCGCCGCCGCATCCAGCCCGTCGCCCTGGTCGATCCAGGCCCGCTCCCGCCCCAACCGCCGGCAGGCATCAATGGCAAGATTGCGCACCACCAGCTGAAGATACGCCGCCGGATCCTTCACCGCCCCGCTGCCGGCGGCGGCAGGGTCGCCGCGGCGGTCCAGGCGGAGGAAGGCATCCTGCACGATGTCTTCGGCCAGGCCGTGATCCTTGACGATGCCATCCGCCTGCCGCACCAGCCGCCGCCGCTGCGTCTCGAAAACCCGAAGCCAGGGAGCACTGCGCCAGGACGAAGCCATAGACCAGACTGGCCGACCCGCCGGCCCCACGTGTTGCGAATGACTATTCTTTGCAATAGCGCGGCGGCGGGTGGGATGTCAAACCACGAAAAAAAGGGGCCGGTCGTCGGACCGGCCCCTTCGGTACCGTCAGGTCAGGGAGAGGCCGGACGGCTCACTCCCACTCGATGGTTCCCGGCGGCTTCGAGGTCACGTCGTAGACCACCCGGTTGACGCCGCGCACCTCGTTGATGATGCGGTTGGCGGTGCGGCCGAGGAAGCCGTGGTCGAAGGGGTAGTAGTCCGCCGTCATGCCGTCGGTGGAGGTCACCGCGCGCAGGGCCAGCGCATAGTCATAGGTGCGGTCGTCGCCCATGACGCCCACCGTCTTCACCGGCAGCAGCACAGCAAAGGCCTGCCAGATGGCATCGTAGAGGCCGGCGTTGCGGATCTCTTCCAGGTAAATGGTGTCGGCCTTGCGCAGGATGTCCAGCTTCTCCCGCGTGATCTCCTGGCCCGGGATGCGGATGGCGAGGCCGGGGCCGGGGAAGGGGTGGCGGCCGACCATTTCGTCGGGCAGGCCCAGTTCCCGCCCCAGGGCGCGGACCTCGTCCTTGAACAGCTCGCGCAGCGGCTCGACCAGCTTCATGTTCATGCGCTCGGGCAGGCCGCCGACGTTGTGGTGGCTCTTGATGGTGACCGAGGGGCCGCCGGCGAAGCTGACGCTCTCGATCACGTCGGGGTAGAGCGTGCCCTGGGCCAGGAAGTCGGCGCCGCCGACCTTCTTGGCTTCAGCCTCGAACACGTCGATGAAGGTGGCGCCGATGATCTTGCGCTTTTCCTCGGGGTCGGTCTTGCCGGCCAGCTTGCCGAGGAACAGGTCGGAGGCGTCGGAGTGCACCAGATTGATGTTGAAGCGGTCGCGGAAGACCTTCACCACCTGCTCCGCCTCGCCGGCGCGCAGCAGGCCGTGGTCGACGAACACGCAGACCAGCTGGTCGCCGATGGCCTCGTGGATGAGCGCCGCCGCGACCGAGCTGTCGACGCCGCCCGACAGGCCGCAGATCACCCGGCCGCTGCCCACCTGCTTGCGGATCGCCGCGATGGCCTGGTCGCGGAAGGCGGCCATGGTCCAGTCGCCGGAGCAGCCGCACACCTGATGGGTGAAGGCCTGGATCAGCTGGTGGCCGTGCGGGGTGTGCACCACCTCGGGATGGAACTGCACGCCGTAGAAGCGGCGCGACTCGTCGGCGATGAAGGCGAAGGGGGCGTTTTCCGAGGTGGCGTAGACCTCGAAGCCCTCCGGCAGGGCGGCGACGCGGTCGCCGTGGCTCATCCACACCTGTTCACGGGCGCCCGGCTGCCACACGCCTTCGAACAGGCTGCAATCCTTCTTCACGTCGAGGAAGGCGCGGCCAAATTCCTTCATGTCGCTGGTTTCGACGCGGCCGCCCAGCTGCGCCACCATGGTCTGCTGGCCGTAGCAGATGCCGAGCAGCGGCAGCCCCATTTCGAACAGGCCCTGCGGCGCCCGCGGGCTGACGTCCAGCGTCACCGAGGCCGGACCGCCCGACAGGATGACGCCCTTGGGGTCGAACTCGCGGATGCTCTCCACCGTCACCTTGTTGAAGGGGTGGATCTCGCAATAGACGCCGGTCTCGCGCACCCGGCGGGCGATGAGCTGGGTGACCTGGGAGCCGAAATCGATGATGAGGATGCGATCGGTCATGGGCGTCCGTGTCCGACTAAAGGCAGTCCGGGGGCTGCGGGGGTGAGTTTGGGGCGGACCATACTCCAGTCGCGCCCCGCCGCCCACCCCCATTTTCCGCAGGGCGGTGCCTGCCGCAGCGGTGGCGAAACGGTGGTGCGGTGCCGTCGGCGGTGCCTTGTTCTTTCTACCATTTGGCGTATCGTTTCGGTGGGGATCGTCCAGGGGTGGACGACATAGCAAAGGGGGGCAAGCCATGGCCAAGATTGATTATCCCGTCACGTTGACCCAGAAGGACTGGGACAAGAAGAAGCCGCTGGTCGCCAAGACCAAGTCGACCGGCATCGGCGACATGCTGAAGCAGCTTCAGAAACTGCATGATGCCGTGACGTGGAGCGAATTCGAGTTCAAGAAGCACTCCTCGCTCGGCGCCATCGACGCGGCTTACGAGGTCGCGAAGAAGTCCTATCCGTCGAAGGTAAAGAACATCGCCCGCGCCTCAAAGGATGCGGGGTCGCTGGCCAACACCTGGGCCGGCAAGTTCAGCAAGGAGAAGCTGATCCCCAAATCGGCCGCTCAGGCCTGCAAGGCCATCGCCGATGCCGCCGACAGCTACGGCAAGCAGGTGCTCGCCTTCGAGCAGGCGTTCGAGGACGAATACCGCACCGAGCGCAAGAAGATCGAGGCTTCGGTGCGCGGCGCCCTCAAGCCGATCCTGACCAAGGGCGTGCAGAAGGTGGACCTGTTCCTCAGCGACATCGCGACCTTCAAGGGCAGCCCCACCAAGGCGAACCTGCTGAAGCTGGCCACCGGCGACGGCGGCGCGCGCGGCTATTGCACCCAGTGCAAGAACTGGGACCAGATCCTCAAGGACTTCCCCGACCTGCGCGACCCGGTGTTCAAGGGCAAGGCCATGGACGTCTTCTTCCCGCCGGTGCGTGAATACGGCGCCAACCATTCCCCCGGCAAGTGGGGCGAGATGCTGCAGGAGCAGATGCAGAAGCGCGGTCAGACGGAGGAGGAAGCGGTGCAGATGCACGCCAACTTCCTTGCCAAGCAGGTGCCGGAGATCAAGAAGTTCAAGGGCTACCTGCAGGAGGTTCTGGCCCTCATCGGCTGATCCGGCGGCGGATGCGCCCGGCGGCCTGCGGGTCGGCCGGGCGTGCCGCTCAGGCGGTGACGGACGGCAGGATCACGCCGTCTTGCTCTTCATCCAGGTGGAGACGTCCTTGCAGGCCAGGGCGAAGGCGGTGATGGCCTTCTTCACGTCGTCCGGGCTGGCGGTGTCGGGCAGCTTCTTGAAGTTGGTGTTCCAGTCCTCCAGCGCCTTCGCCTCCTTGTCGGGGTTGGCGACCGGCACGCCGGGGATTTCCTGCCCCTTGGCGCGGAACTTGACGATGTTGGCCAGCTGCTGGGTGATGTCGCGCGCCGCCTTCGGGAACTGGGCGTTGTAATTCGCCGCTGTCGGCTCGTTGATGACCTGGGTGTAGGCCAGCTTGGCCTTCTTCAGCGCCGAGTTGATGTTGACCATCATGTTCTTGATGGTCATTTCGGTCGCCGACAGCTGCTCCACCTGGGCGACCTTGCCGGCGATGAACGAGTCCATGCGGGCGGAAATGGCCTTCAGGTCCGCCTTCAGCAGCTTGAGCGCATTGGCATAGGCCGGGTCGGCGCCCTTGTCGGCCTTCATCGCGTCGTCCAGCGACTTGATGTAGGTAGCGGCGGTGCTGTCGTACTTCTTCTTGGCGGCCTTGTAGGCCTCCATTTCCTTCTCGGTCGGGGCGGCGCCGCCGCGCTTGTCGGCGACGGCGACATCGGCCTTGTCACAGTCCTTCAGGGCCCCCTCGATGCCCGAGGACTTGCGGAACATGCCGAGCACCTTCTCCGCCGGCTTCTTCTTGCCGGTGAGCTTCTCGAACTTCTCCTTGGTCGTCTTCCACTCTTTTCCCCAGTCGTTCGCCATGGCGACCTCCCCCTGTGTGGTGATGAACCTGCCATCGAAGGTAGCTTCATCCGGTCGCAAGTCAACTCCAGGAGAGGCAGGGATACTCCCAAGGCGGTGCTGCAATACCGCTTTCCGTTCCGGCGGTGGCGGCGGCGGTCAGCCGGGCGGAACCACCAGCACGTCGCAGGGGGCGCTTTGCAGGATGCGTTCCGTGGTGCCGCCGAGCAGCGTGCGCAGCGACGGGTTGCCGCCGGTGGTGCCGACGGCCACCAGGTCGGCGGCGTAGCGGGTGGCGAGGCTGCGCAGCACGGTGTCGACGTCGCCGATCTCCACCACCAGGTCGGGCCGCCGGCCGACCTCCTGCGCCAGCCGGTCGAGGGCCGGGCGCAGGCGGTCGGCGGCCTGTTCGACCGCATCGCCGGCCGCCGCCGCGCCGCCCGGCAGGTCGAGCACATGCACCGCCTGCACCGCCGCCTCCGGCCAGCAGCGCAGGGCCGCCGTCACCGCCCGCAGCGACGCCGGCGATCCGTCCACCGCCGCCAGCACGTGACGGTAGGGACCGCGATAGGCGCCGTGGGCGACCAGCACCGGGGCGGTGCCGCTGTGCATCACCCGCTCCGTCGTGGTGCCGAAGATGATGCCGCGGAAACTGCGCTCACGGTGGGCGCCGAGCACCACCAGACCGGCCTGCACGGCTTCCGCCCGGTCGACGATGGCGGCGACGTCCACCCCCGGCACCACCTCCACCTGCCACGGCACGGCCTTGGCCTGCGGCAGGGCGGCCACCTGTTCCAGCAGCAGGCGGCGGCTCTGCTCGCAGAGCAGGTCGCGCACCGGCGCCGGCAGGTCTTCGTCGACCACATGCAGCACCAGCAGACTGGCGCCGAAGCCGGCGGCGAGGTCCATGGCGCGGGTGAGCGCCCGGTCCGACCGCATGGACATGTCGGTGGCGACCAGAATGCTGGCCGGGCGGCGGTCATGCATGCTCGACTCCTCGCGTCTCGATGTCGGCGGCGCGGCCGGTGATGACTTCCACGGCATGGTGGGCGGCATCGGCGAAGGGCAGCAATACCACGTCGGCGCCCGCCTTGCGCAGGCGGGTGACGTCGCCGGCGCGGTGGGCGGTGACGGCGATGCGGCCGCGATAGCCGCTGCTGCGCAGGCTGCGCACCAGGGTCTCGCTGGGGTCGCCGCCGGCGGTGGACGACTGCTGCGCCGGCACGGCGGTCACCACCCACTGCTTGTCCTGCAGCGGCAGGGTGGCGGCGAAATCGGGGTCGCTGGCATCGCCGTAGAGCGCCGGGTGGCCCTGGCGCGTCCACTGCTGCACCGCCTCTGGGTCGAAGTCCACCCCCAGCACGCTCATCCCGCGCTGGCGCAGCTCGCGCCCGATGTTGCTGCCGTAGCGGCCGAGGCCGAACAGGATGACGTCGGCATGGGCGGGGGCGGCGGCCGCTTCCTGCGCCACCTCGCGGTGCGGCACGCGGCGCTCGAACACCCCGAGCAGCTTCTCCAGCCTCGGATAGAGCTGATGCGAATACAGGATCATGTAGGTGGACAGGCCGATGGTCACCACGCCCACCAGCGTCACCAGCCCGACGTCCTGGTTGGTGACGTGGCCGAGGCTCAAGCCCATCGCCATGAAGATGAGCGAGAACTCGCTGATCTGCGCCACCGTCAGGCCTGCCAGGAAGCCGGTGCGCTTGCGGTAGCCCATGAGGCCCATGATCACCAGCACGATCAGCGGGTTGCCCACCAGCACGAAGACCGACAGCACGGCCGCCGGCACGATCTGGTCGCGCACCGTCGACAGGTCCATGTGGGCGCCGAGGGAGATGAAGAAGAACAGCAGCATGAAGTCGCGCAGGGCATTGAGCCGGGCGCCGATGACCTCGCGGTAGGTGGTGGAGGCCAGCGCCACGCCGGCCAGGAAGGCGCCCAGCTCCATGCTGAAGCCCAGCATCTCCGCCCCCGAGGCGAAGGCGGCCGCCAGGCCGACGGCCAGCAGCACCATCAGCTCGGGCGAGGTCGCCAGCCGGTCGAGCAGGCGCTGCGCCACGTACTTCATGAACAGCGCCACCACCGCCACCATCACGGCGCCCTTGGCGAACACCGCCGCCACCTGCAGCACCATGCCGCCGGCGCCATCCTCCGCGGTGCCGGCGGCCAGCGCCGAGACCACCACCATCACCAGCACCACCACGATGTCCTGCACGATCAGGAAACCGAGCGCCACGCGGCCGTGCAGGGCGTCGATCTCGCCCTTGTCGGACAGCAGCTTGACGATGATGATGGTGGACGAAAAGGTGATGGCGACGGCGATGTACAGGCTCGCCAGCGGCGAAATGCCGAGCGCCAGGCAGATGAAGAAGCCGAACACCGACGTGAAGATCACCTGCCCGAGGCCGGTGGTCAGCGCCACCGCGCCCATGGTTCGGATGAGGTGGATGTCCAGCTTCAGGCCGACGATGAACAGCAGGATGGAGATGCCGAACTGCGCCAGCAGCTCCAGGTGCGCATCGGCCATCCCGAGCCCCAGCACCGACGGCCCGGCCAGGATGCCGGCGGCGATGAACGACACCAGCAGCGGCTGCCGCAACAGCAGCCCCACCGCTCCCACCGCCGTGGCGAACAGCAGGATCACCGACAGTTCATGAAACACGCTTTCCAAGGGAACCCCCGCCTCGATCCGATGCACGCCATATGGATGCCGGATTGATCTTCTCAATGATCCTGGGGCCTTGGCAACCGCGGCGGGCACAAAGCACCGTTGAAGCCCGGCGGCGGCGGGTGTATGAACGGGGCACGGTCGGCAGTTCACCGAGGCGTCGCTGCCCCTTCGCGGGGTGCTAAACCTGCCTGTTTGCCAGCACTCGCCCGAACCCTTGTCCCGTGCCGAGTCGTAAGACAGCGACCAACGACGGACCCATGCGGTCCCTGCGGCACTGCCAGGGGATTCCCATGACCAGACAAAGCTTGCCTTTCGTCGCGCCCGACCTGTCGGCGCTCGCCCGCTCCCTCGGCCGCGACCTTGCCGCCTGTGGCACTCCGCCGGGGCATGTCCAGCTGCTGAACATGCTGTCGCGCGCCATCGGCTTCCGCAACATCCAGCACCTGCGGGCCGAGCATGCCGCCCGCGACCGGCTGGAGCGCCTGCCCGCCGCCGCCCTGCCGCCGGAACCGGCGGTGGATCATCGGCGGGTGGAGCGGGCGGCGCGCCACTTCGATGCCGACGGCCGCCTGCTGCGGTGGCCGTCGCGTGCCGGCCATCGCCTGCTGTGCCTGTGGGCGCTGTGGGCGCGGCTGCCGGCGGGCGACGACCTCAGCGAGGCCGACCTCAACGAGGCGCTGACCGCACTGCACGACTTCGGCGACTATGCCCTGCTGCGGCGGAGCATGGTCGATGCCGGCATGCTCGGCCGTACCGTCGGGGGGCGCCGCTACTGGCGCATCGAGCAGCCGCCGCCGGCCGAGGCGCTGGCGCTCATCCGCCACCTGAAGCGGCGCCAGCCGTCTTAGGGGCCGGCGCCAGGACGGGCGGCGGCGTTACGGCGCCGCCACCCGGCCCACCGCCTTGTCCCACCCCGCCAGGTTTCGCCGCCGGGTTTCCGCCGCCATGGCCGGGGTAAACCGGGCGTCGAGGCCCCAGCGGCCGGCGATGTCGTCCAGGCCGGTGTAAAGCCCGGCCTGCAGCCCCGCCAGATAGGCGGCGCCGAGCGCCGTCGTCTCGGTCACGCGCGGGCGGTCCACCGGCACGTCCAGGGTGTCGGCCAGGAACTGCATCAGCCAGTCGTTCACCGCCATGCCGCCATCCACCCGCAGGGTCTGCGGCGCCATGCCGTCCTGGGCCATGGCCTGGAACAGGTCGCGGGTCTGGTAGGCGACCGCCTCCAGCGTCGCCCGCACGATCTCGTCGCGGCCGGTATCGCGGGTGAGGCCGGATAATGCCCCGCGCGCCTCCGGCACCCAGTGCGGCGCCCCCAGGCCGGTGAAGGCGGGCACCAGATAGACGCCGCGGTTGTCGGGCAGGGCGGCGGCGATGGCCTCCGTCTCGGCGGCGGAGCGGATCAGCCCCAGCTTGTCGCGCAGCCACTGCACGGCGGCGCCGGACACGAAGATGGAGCCCTCGATGGCATAGGTCGGCCTGCCGTTCAGGCGGTAGCAGACGGTGGTCAACAGCCGGTTGTGGGACTCGATGGGAGTGTCGCCGGTGTTGAGGATGACGAAGCAGCCGGTGCCGTAGGTGCTCTTGATGGTGCCGGGGGTGAAGCAGGCCTGTCCCACCGCCGCCGCCTGCTGGTCGCCCGCCACCCCCAGGATCGGCAGGGCGCGGCCGATGGTGTCGGGGTCGGTGGTGCCGAAGTCGGCGGCGCTGTCCAGCACCTGCGGCAGCATGGCGCGCGGCACCCGAAAGATGTCGCACAGGGCATCGTCCCAATCCTGGGTGCGCAGGTTGAACAGGGCGGTGCGGCAGGCGTTGGTGGCGTCGGTGACATGGCGCCGGCCGCCGGTCAGGCGCCAGATCAGGAAGCTGTCGATGGTGCCGAAGCACAGGTCGCCCTGCTGCGCCAGCAACCGCGCCCCCTCCACATGGTCCAGCACCCAGGCGGCCTTGGTGGCGGAGAAATAGGGATCGACGATGAGGCCGGAGCGCTGCGTCACCTCCGTCTCTACACCGGCCTCGCGCAGGCGGTGGCAGGTATCGGCGGTGCGGCGGTCCTGCCAGACGATGGCGTTGTGCAGCGGCCGGCCGCTGCGGCGGTCCCACACCACGGTGGTCTCGCGCTGGTTGGTGACGCCGATGGCGCCCACCTGATCGCCCGCCCGCTCCAGCACCTCGCGCACGCAGGCGACGGTGGATGTCCAGATGTCCTCCGGGTCGTGCTCCACCCAGCCGGGCGCGGGGTAGTGCTGCGGGAACTCCCGCTGCGCGACGGCCAGCGGCTGCCCGTCGGCGTCGAACACGATGGCGCGGCTGGAGGTGGTGCCCTGGTCGATGGCGAGGATGTGCATGGCGGGCTCCTTCTGGTTTGTCCCTCGCCGGGCGGGCGCTGGCGCGCCCTTGGCCGCTCGCTCAATGCTCGCTTCGGGGCGGGGAGGCCCGCCCCGCGCCTTTGTTTTGTCCCTCGCCGGGCGGGCGCTTGCGCGCCCTTGGCCGCTCGCTCAGTGCTCGCTTCGGGGCGGGTTGGCCCGCCCCGCGCAAGCGGGAGAGTGGTCGCCCTGTGCCGGGCGGCGGGTCGGCGTCAGTCGACGTAGGGGTTCTTCGGCTTGCGGAAGTGCATGCGGATGGGCACGCCGGCCAGGCCGAAGTCCTCGCGCAGGCCGTTCACCAGATACCGCACATAGGCTTCCGGCAGATCTTCCGGCCGCGAGCACGACACGGCAAAAGTCGGCGGCCGCGCCTTGGGCTGGGTCATGTAGCGCAGCTTGATGCGGCGCTTGGACTTGGACAGCGGCGGCGGATGGCGGGTGAGCGTGTGCTCCAGCCAGCGGTTCAGGGCCGAGGTGGAGACGCGGGTGTTCCAGATGCGATGCACCTTCAGCACCGCGTCCATCACCTTGTCGAGCCCCTGGCCGCGGATGGCCGACAGGGTGACCGTCGGGATGCCGCGCACCTGCGGCAGGCTGGCTTCCAGGCGGTCGTTCAGGCGCTGGAGCGAGGCGGCGCGGTCCTCGGCGGCGTCCCACTTGTTGACGGCGATGACCAGGGCGCGGCCTTCCTCGATCACCAGCCGGGCGATGGTGAGGTCCTGCTTGTCCATCACCATGTTGGCGTCGATCATCAGGATGACCACTTCCGCCATGCGCACGGCATGGAGCGTATCGCCCACCGACAGCCGTTCCAGGCTTTCCTGGATGCGGGCCTTGCGGCGCAGGCCGGCGGTGTCCACCAGTTCGATGGCGCGGTCCTTGTAGGTCCAGTCCACCGAGATGGCATCGCGGGTGACGCCCGCCTCCGGCCCGGTCAGCAGCCGTTCCTGGCCGATGAGGGCGTTGACGAAGGTGGACTTGCCGGTGTTGGGGCGGCCGACGATGGCCAGCCGCAGCGGCTTGGTCACGTCTTCCTCGGTCCGCACCGCCGGCAGGCTGGGATCTTCGTCGGCACCGAGCGATTCGTCGTCCAGCGCCGCCTGTTCCTCCGCCGTCAGGACAGGCGTCTCGGGCTCCTCGCCGAACAGGGTCTCGCCGCGTTCAGCCGCATGGGCGCGGGCGTAGGGCAGCAGGGCTTCCAGCAGGTCGCCCATGCCGGTGCCGTGTTCGGCCGAGATGCCCACCGGCTCGCCCAGGCCGAAGCCGTAGGCTTCCATCATGCCGGCCTCGGCGGCGCGGCCTTCGCACTTGTTGGCGACCACCACCACCGGCGTCGGCTGCTTGCGCAGCACGTCGGCGAAATGCTCGTCCATGGGCGTGACGCCGGCGCGGGCGTCGAACAGGAACAGCACCACATCGGCCTGCGACAGCGAGCCGAGCGTCATGGCGCTCATGCGGCCGGCGAGGCTTTCCGGGTCCGCCTCCTCCAGGCCGGCGGTGTCGATCACCCGGAAGTCGAGGCCGAGCAGGCTGGCCTTGCGTTCCTTGCGGTCGCGGGTGACGCCCGGGAAGTCATGCACGATGGCTTCCTTGCGGCCGACCAGCCGGTTGAAGAGGGTCGACTTGCCGACGTTGGGGCGGCCGATGATGGCGACGGTAAAGGTCATGGGGTCTCTAAATCAGCGATAGGCGACGAGGTCGGCGCCGTTCGTCAGGAACAGAAGGGTGCCGTCCGCCACCGCCGGAGCGATGGTCACGCCGGACGGCATGGATTCGCGGCCGAGAACCTCGCCCGTGTAGGGGCTGACGGTCATGGCCTCGCCGTGGCTGCCGGCGATGATCAGGCGGTCGGAGGCAAGCACCGGCCCCGACCATACGATGCGGCCCTTGCGGCTGCCCGGGTTCTCCCACTGCGGCAGGGCGGTGACCCACAGCACGCGGCCGGTGCGGGCCTCCACCGCGGCAAGGTCGCTGTCGGTGGTCAGGACGTAGAGGAAACGCCCGGCCAGCCACGGCTGTTCGATGCCGGCGACCGGCAGTTCCCAGATGCGGCGGCCGGTGCGCAGGTCGATGGCGGTCATCAGGCCGGAGGCGCTGACCACATAGACGCGGCCGTCGTCCAGCACCGCGCGGGCATTGATGTCGGCCAGACTGGCGGCGCCGTCGGTGCGGCCGGCGGCGATGACGCTGTCCGACCACAGCGGGCGGCCGGTGTCGACGGTCAGGGCCAGCACTTCGCCGGACCGCATGGGGGCGATGACGACGCCGGCGTCCACCGCCGGGGCGGCGCCGCCGAGGATGCCGGTGGCCTCGCCGACGCCCGGCTGGCTCCACAGCACCCGGCCGTCGGAAGCGGCAAGGGCGAGGGCGGTGTTGTCCACCGTCACCACGAAGACGCGGCCGCCGTCGTGGGTCGGCGCGGCGCGCATCGGCGCCGGCACGCGGGTGCGCCAGACCTCGGCGCCGGTGGCGGCATCCAGGGCCACCACTTCGGCGAGGCCGGTGGCGGCGAAGACGCGGCCGTTGGCGTAGGCGACACCGGCCCCGAGCAGGGTGGTGGTGTCCTCGTCGTCGGGCACCAGGTCGGCGCTCCACAGGCGGTCGCCGTTGCGCAGGTCGAAGGCCCGCACCACCGCCTCGGTGTCGATGGTGTAGACGCGGCCGTCGGCCACGATGGGCTGGGCCAGCAGGCGATCGCGCGAGGTGGCGCCGGCGCCGATGCCGGCGCGCCACGCCTGCCGCGGATGCTCCGCCACCACCATGTGCTGCATGGCGTGGTGGGCGAGGCCGCCGGCCTGCGGCCAGTCGGCGTTGGGCTCGGGCGGCGGCACCAGGATGTCGACGTCGGGCGCCTGGGCGGCCTCAAGGCCGGTCTGCATCTGCAGCACGCTGATGCGCTTGCCCGGCAGCGGCGGCGTTTCCTTGTCGCCGAGCCAGCTTTCGCAGGCGGTCAGGGCGGGCAGCAGCAGCGCCGCCACGGCGGCGACGGCAAGGCGGCGGGTGCGGGTGCCGCGGCGGGCGGGCCGGGCGGCGGTGGCGTGGGTCATCGTCAGCCCTCCTGGTTGGCGTCGGCGGGGGCGCCGCCCAGGGCGGCCAGCATCTGGCGGGCACGGGAACGCACGCCCTGCGGGGTGCCGCCGTCGTTCACCAGCGAGGTGTAAAGGTCGCGGGCGCGGCCCTCGTCGCCCTGGCGCAGGGCCAGCACGGCGGACAGTTCCAGCGCCGAGAAGCGGAACGGGTTGGCCGGATCGGTCAGCGGCTGCAGGTCGGCGGCCAGGGCATCGACCGCCACCGCCTCGCCGGAGGCCTGCAGCTGGTGCATCACCGCCAGCAGGCGGGCGAGATCGCGGAACGGCGCATCGACGGAGCGGTCGCCGGCCAGGGCCTGCCACTGGCTGATGGCGCCGGCGCTGTCGCCCTGTTCGGCCAGCAGCGCGGCGCGGCGCAGGGCCGCCACCGGGCCGTAGCCGGTGCCGCCGTCGCGGGCCAGGGCCTCCAGCGCCTCGGCCGCCTGCTGCGGCTGGTTGGCGTCGAGCAGGCGCATGGCATCGGCATACTGGGCCGCCTCGGTCTGACGCACGGACCCCTGCCACGCCTGCCAGCCCTGGTAGCCGGCAACGCTCAACACGACGGCAAGGGCGGCGGCGATGACGACGCCGCCATACTTCTTCCACAGCCTTGCCATCTGTTCATGACGAAGGTCCTCATCCACCTCACGGAACAATGCTTCCTGGGTGGCGTCTTCGCGACGGTCGGCCACGCGATGCTCCTGCACGAATACCAGCGGAAAATCGAGCGCCAAACATAAGCCGTGTCAGGGGGTAAGGCAATCACCGCCGGCAGGCCCCGCTGGCGGCGCCGAAACGACAACCGGCGGAGGCCCATACGGGCGCTCCGCCGGCGGACGTGGTGGGTCGGTGCGGCCTCAGGCGGCGCGCACGTCGTTCAGGAAGCGCGACACCAGGCTGTTCAGGCGGTCGGCCTGCTGCGACATCTGTTCCGAGGCGGACAGCACCTGACTGGCGGCGCTGCCGGTCTCGTTGGCGGCGTGGGTGACGCCGACGATGTTGCGCGACACCTCCTGCGAGCCGGCCGCGGCTTCCTGGACGTTGCGGCTGATCTCGTGGGTGGCGGCGTTCTGCTGCTCCACCGCCGCGGCGATGGCGGAGGCGACCTCGTTCACTTCCTCGATGGTGCGGACGATGGTCTGGATGGCGCTGACCGCAGTGGTGGTTTCGGTCTGCACCTGGGCGATCTGCTGGCTGATTTCTTCCGTCGCGCGGCCGACCTGACCGGCCAGGCTCTTGACCTCGTTGGCGACGACGGCGAAGCCCTTGCCCGCCTCGCCGGCGCGGGCCGCCTCGATGGTGGCATTGAGCGCCAGCAGGTTGGTCTGGTCGGCGATGTCGTTGATGAGGCTGACCACCTCGCCGATGCGTTCCGCCGACCGGGCGAGGCCCTGCACGATGTCGTTGGTGCGCTTGGCCTCGTCGGCGGCGGCGCGGCTGATGGCGCTGGAGTGGTTGACCTGGCGGCCGATCTCGGTGATGGAGGCCGACAGTTCCTCGGCGGCGCTCGCCACCGTCTGCACGTTGGCCGAGGCCTGTTCCGAGGCGGCGGAGACGGCGGTCGCCTGGCGGGTGGTTTCCTCGCCGATGGACGACATGCTCTGGGCGGTGGAGGTCAGCTGGGTGGTGGCGGCGGCCACCGCTTCCAGCAGGCGGTCGACATCGGTACCGAAGCTGCTGGTCAGCGCCTCGATGCGGCTGGCGCGGGCCTCGCGGGCGGCACGCTCGCGCTCCTGCTCGGCGGCCAGCTGGTCGGCGCGGATCATGCTGTCCTTGAACACCAGCACGGCGCGGCTCATGTCGCCCACTTCGTCCTTGCGGTCGGTGCCGATCACCTCGACGTTGTGGTTGCCGCCGGCGAGGCCGCTCATGGAGGCGGTCAGCGCCTTCACCGGGGTGGTGATGCTGCGGGCGACGAAGACCGACAGGGCGATCATGGCCCCGAGCACTGCCAGCACCACCACCGCCAGGGTGGCGGCCTGTTCCCAGAAGGCGCGCGACACGTCGTCGATGTAGATGCCGGTGCCGACCAGCCACTTCCATTCCGGCATGGCCTTGACGTAGGAGAGCTTGTCGATCGGCTCGGCGCCCTGGGTCTTCGGCCACATGTAGCCGACATAGCCCTCGCCGGTGCTGCGGGCGACCTGGATCATCTCGGCAATCATGGTCTTGCCGGTCGGGTCCTTGATGCCCGACATGTCGGTGCCGTTCAGCTTCGGATTGGGGTGGTAGGCCGCGATGCCGTCGAAACCGACGATGAAGAAGTATTCGGCGCCGTTCTCGTACTTCATGGCGCCCACCGCCTCGACGGCGCGGGCCTTGGCTTCCTCTTCCGTCATGGCGCCGCTGCGCGCCTTGGCGGCGTAGCTTTCAATGACGGTATGGGCCGCTTCGATGAGGTTGCGGGTCTTCATCTTGCGGTCCTCCATCAAGGTGGACTGCAGACTGACCAGGGCAACCGTCACCAGGACGGCCACGCCCAGAAGGGCCGTGGCGACGATAAGCCACAGCTTGGCGCTGATCTTGATGTTCTTCACCACACGCTCCACCACTGGCACCGGGCGGCCTCGGGACGGGCTGCTACGCAGTGCATGTTCCCCTGTATGAGCTAATACCATAGGAGAAGTTCACGAAGTGTAAAGTGGTGCGGGTGATCAGCGTCCGCGTTTCAATACTCCCAGGAAACAATGTTATACGTTCGTCGCCCGGGCCTTATCCCGAAAGTAAAAGGCCCGACATCCGGTCGGGCCTTTATTCAGTCTGTTCTAATATTCGCTTCAGTCGGTGAAGTCGAGGAAGGCGTCGATGTCCAGCACCACCATCAGTTCCTCCTCCAGCCGCACGACGCCGGAGGAAATGCCGCGCCAGCGCGGGTCGAGGGTGGAGGGGTTGGGCTCGATGCGGCTGACCGGCAGGCTCTGCACGTTGCCGACGCTGTCGACCTGAAGGCTGTAGAGTTCCTGCCCCTGCTCGACCGTCACGCACATGATGTTGCCCTTGGTCTTCTTGGGCGGCAGGCCGAGGCGGGTGCGGACGTCGATGACGGTGACGATGCGGCCGCGCAGGTTGATGGAGCCGGCCACTTCCGGCGGCGCCAGCGGGATGCGGGCGATCTTTTCCGGGATCAGGATGTCCTGCACCCGTTCCACCGCCAGACCGAACAGCTGGTCGGCGACGTAGACGGTGACGAACACCTGCTCGGCCACGGACTGCAGCCCGCCGCGGTGGGATTCGGTGGTTGCCAGGGCGCGGCTCTGGGAGGCGGGGGCCAAATCGGTCATGTCTTCCCTCTCAACTCGCGGTCTGCGGCCTGGCCGGCAGGGTGTCGGCGGCTTCGCCTTGACGTCGCCGCGCTACCGGCGGCCGGCGATCCTTCCGCCCGATGCCCTCTGCCCGGCGCCCCTCTGCCCCGACGCATGGATGCGGCGGCCGCAGCGCGCGGTTGGCCGGCGGATTGGATCAGGCTGGATATTGCCCCGTTTCGGCCCCCGCTGCCAGACATTTCGGCAGGGTTCTTGCGCCTTTCGGCCGGCATGCATACCGGAAGGGGAAGGTGCCCCGGTACCTGCTCGTTACTGTTGTTGCTGCTGTTGGGCCTGGGCGCCGGGGCGCGGCGGCTCCGCCCCCCGCGGCACCGGCGCCACCGTCACGCCGACGCTGACGCTGTGGGCGCCGCCGCCCATCATCACCCCCTTCAGCGGACTGACGTCGCCGAAATCGCGCCCCCAGGCCAGGGTGACGTGTTCGCGGGTGGTCAGCTTGTCGTTGGTGGGGTCCACATCCACCCAGCCGCCGTCGGGCAGGTAGACCGCCAGCCAGGCATGGCTGGCATCGCCGCCTTCCAGCATGCGGTCGATGTCGTCGAGGGAGCGCGTCAGCACGTAGCCCGAGACATAGCGGGCCGGCAGCCCCAGGGCGCGCAGGCAGGCGATCTGCAGGTGGGCGAAATCCTGGCACACGCCGCGGCGGTTCTTCAGCACTTCGGCCAGCGGCGTCGCCACGGTGGTGGCGGTCGGGTCGTAGGTGAATTCGCCGTGGATGCGGTGGGTGAGGTCAAGCACCGCCTCCAGGATCGGCCGGCCGGGGCGGAAGCTCTTGCCGGCATAGGCCAGCACCGCCTCCGGCAGCGGCACGCCGGGGCTGGCGAAGGTGTACTGGCAGGCATCCAGCAGGTCGCGGCGGCGGGCGTCGCGCACCAGGTCGCGCACGGCTTCCCACGGCGGCGTGCGGGCGGCATCGGGCGGCCGGGGCGGCGCCACCGTCACCAGACTTTCGGCCACCACGCTCAACGACTCGTGGGTTTCGTCGATGGTGAAGTAGCAGGCGGCATTGCCGAAGTAGTCGCGCCGTTCCTGCTGGCTGCCCGGCGGCGGGGTGATGGTCAGGCGGTGGCTGTGCACCTGCTGGGTCGCCAGCTGGCGCGGCCGCAGGTGGGCCAGGTGATGGCTGATGGTCACCGGCTGGGTATAGGCATAGCGGGTTTCGTGCGTCACCCGGTAGGTCACCGGCGCCGTCGGATCGGCCGCCGCCGCTGCCGCCGCCGCCGCGATTTCCTCGCGCTGCTGCTGCTGGTCGAGCGCCGTGGCGACGGGTTGCTGCTGGTCGGTCATGACGTGCGATCCTTGGCCGCCAGCAGCTCGACGAAGGGCGACAGGGGCTCCGATACCTCGGCGGCGTGGACGAAATACTGCCGCGTCAGGGTCTCGGAGAAATCCCACAGGCCGCTGCGCATGGTGCCGATGAGGTCGATCAGCCGCACCTCGCCCTCGCGCGGGTCGGCCAGGGTCACCAGCGCCGGGTCGAGGGTGCGGGCGCCGGTCAGCAGGCCCATGATGATGCGCTGTTCCGGGGTGAACATGCGGTCGGCGCGGTAGGGCGCCAGGGCGTCGGCGTGGTCCATCAGCCGCGCCAGCTGGAAGCCGAGGGAGCGCGGGTTGGTCTCGTCAACCAGCAGCAGGTCGAGCACCGGCACCACCTGCGGCGCCGCCAGATAGCGGGCGCGGTAGGTCATCACGCTGTCCGACAGGTCGAGCACCACGTCAAGCGCCGGCCCCACGTCGTCGGGCGGCGAGAACAGCAGGGCCGACAGCAGGTCCAGGCTGTGCAGGCCGCGTTCCACCCGTCGCCCCACGTCCATGAACCGCCAGCCGGGGCCGCGGGTCATGTTCTCGCTGCACAGGCCCGACAGCGCCGACAGGATCATGATGGTGTCGTTGAGCAGGCCGAGCATCTCGTCGGCGCTGGGCGGCTCGCCGGCGGGCAAGGCGGACAGGCCTTCGCTCAGGCGGTTGATGGACCGCCAGGTGTCCAGCGACAGGCGGTCGCGCACCACAGTCGCCACCCGCTGCATGTTCTGCACGATGCCGCGCAGGCCGACGAAGGAGGCGGGATCGGTGTTGCCGGCGATGAGCAGGCGGATGGCCTCGTCCTGCGCCATGGGGGTGTGGCGGTCGAGATCCTGCGGCAGGTGGCCGAGCATGGTGAACAGGTCGAGCACCACCGCCAGTTCCGGGTCGCCGCCGCCGGCCGAGCCTTCGACGGCGCGGCTCATGGCGGCCCGCAGCACGCGGGTGGTATCCTCGCACCGCTCCAGGTAGCGGCCGAGCCAGAAGGTGTTGTCAGCCACCCGGCTCGGCAGGTCGCGGCTGCCGCGCACCGTCTTGGCCGGGGCGTTGCGGCTGCGCAGCAGGCTAACGTGGCTGACCGGCTCGTCCGACAGCACCCAGGTATCCTTCGACCCGCCGCCGTGCTGCATGGACAGCGACAGGGTGCCCGGGGCGGTGGTGCGGCAGAGGCCGCCCGGCATGATCTCCGGCCCGGTGCGGGTCATGACGGCGTGGCAGCGCAGGGTGACGGCGCGGGTCTCCAGCCGCCCTTCCACCCACGCCGGGGCGGTGGACAGGTGCACCGCTTCCTGCGCCACCCACAGGTAGGGGGCGGCCTTGATCTGCTCCGTCAGCCTGGCGCGCTGGGTGGCGGACAGGCGCGAGGCATCGGTGATCGGCGCCTGCACCGTGAAGGCCGGCCGCACCGCCAGCCGGTGCAGGTTGGCGAGAACGTAGGCGCGTTCCTTCTCCTGCCCGCACCACCACGAGGCGACGCCGGGCATGCGCAGCTCTTCCCCCAGCAGGTGGCGGCAGAGGCCGGGCAGGAAGGGCATGAAGGCAGGGCTCTCGATCAGGCCGGAGCCGAGGCCGTTGGCCACCGCCACCGTCCCCGCCTGCACCGCCCCCACCAGCCCCGGCACCCCCAGCGTCGAGTCGTTGCGCAGGTCGAGCGGGTCGCAATAGCTGCCGTCGGTGCGGCGCAGGATCACCTCCACCGGCTTCAGGCCTTCCATGGTCTTCAGGTAGACGCGGGTGTCGCGCACCGTCAGATCCTCGCCCTCCACCAGCGTCAGGCCCATGTAGCGGGCCAGGTAGGCGTGTTCGAAGTAGGTCTCGTTGTAGGGGCCGGGGGTCAGCACGACGACGCGCGGATTGTCCGGGTTGCGTGGCGACAGGCCGATGAGGGCGTCGCGCGCCTTCAGGAACCAGCCGGCCAGCCGGTGGACGTTGGCGGTGCGGTAGAAGTCCGGCAGCACGCGGCTGACGATGATGCGGTTTTCCAGCGCATAGCCGGCGCCCGAGGGGGCCTCGGTGCGGTCGCCGACCACCCACCAGGTGCCGTCGGGGCTGCGGGCGACGTCGGCGGCGTAGAACTGCAGCTGCTTGCCCGCCTGCCCCTGGGCGCCGTGCAGCGGGCGCAGGAAGGCCGGGTTGGCGAACACCAGCGCCGGCGGCAGCAGCCCTTCCGTCAGCAGCCGCTGCGGCCCGTAGAGGTCGGCGAGGATGAGGCTCATGAGGGTGGCGCGCTGCTTCAGCGCCGTCTCAAGATAGGCCCATTCCTTGCTGTTGATGATGAGCGGCAGCGGGTCCAGCTGCCACGGCCGGTCCATGCCCTCGGGGTCGCCATAGACGTTGTAGGTGACGCCGTTGTCGCGGATGAGCCGCTGGCCGCGTTCCCAGCGGGCGCGCATCTCCGCTTCCGACAGCTGCCCCAGGCTTTCGACGAAGGTGCGCCAGTGCGGCCGCGCGGCGCCGGCCTCGTCCACCATCTCGTCGTAGGTGCCGCGGAAGGTGCCATAGCCGATGTGCGAGAAGCCGGGCAGCACGCCCTGGCCGTCGCGGCCCATGCGTCCTTTGGTGTCCAGCACCGGCATGACGGTCGGTCCCCACTACGGCGGCGGCCGGCACCCCGTGCGCCGGCCTCGCCGCATCTCCGCTCATTGCGGAGTAAAGCGCATATCCAGCGTGCAAGGGAAGTCGGGATTATACTCCGTCGGGGGTGCGGGTTTACGCCCGGGGGTATGGCCGAAGGGATAGAACCGCGCGAGCCGCCGCGCCTCCGCTTCGTAGGAGTTGATGGGGGTGGTGTCGTAGTTGCGGCCGCCGGGGTGGGCAACGTGATAGGTGCAGCCGCCCAGCGACCGCTCGTTCCAGGCATCCAGCAGGTCGAACACCAGCGGCGCGTGGACGCCGATGGTCGGGTGCAGGCTGGCCGCCGCCTGCCACGCCCGGAAGCGCACGCCAGCGACGTGGACGCCCTGCTGGTCGGTGGGCTGCAGCGGCACCCGGCGGCCGTTGCAGGTGACCACATGGCGCTGCGGGTTGAGGCCGGACACCTTCACCTGCAGGCGCTCGACGCTCGAATCGACATAGCGGACGGTGCCGCCGACGCCCGGTTCCTCCCCCAGCACCAGCCACGGTTCCAGCGCCTGCCGCAGTTCCAGGTGGACGCCGTCGTGGACCACCTCGCCATAGCGGGGGAAGCGGAACTCCACATGCGGCGCGAACCACGCCGGATCGAAGGCATGGCCGGCGCGGGACAGGTCGGCCAGCACGTCGTGGAAGTCGCGCTCCACGTAATGCGGCAGCATGAACTGGTCGTGCAGGCGGGTGCCCCAGCGGGTGAGGGGGCGGGTGAAGGGCTCGCGCCAGAACCACGCGATCAAGGCCCGCAGCAGCAGTTGCTGGGCCAGGCTCATCTGCGCGTGCGGCGGCATCTCGAACGAACGGAACTCCACCAGCCCCAGGCGGCCGGTGGCGCTGTCGGGGGAGTAGAGCTTGTCGATGCAGATTTCCGACCGGTGGGTATTGCCGGTCAGGTCGGCCAGCAGGTGGCGCAGCGCCCGGTCGACCACCCACGGCGCCGCCTGCGCCGTCGCCGGCGGCAGCTGCGACAGGGCGATCTGCATTTCATAGACGCTGTCGTTGCGGGCCTCGTCGATGCGCGGCGCCTGGCTGGTGGGGCCGATGAACATGCCCGAGAACAGGTAGCTGAGGCTCGGGTGCGCCTGCCAGTAGCGGATCAGGCTGCCGAGCAGGTCGGGCCGGCGCAGGAACGGGCTGTCGCCGGCGGTGGCGCCGCCGAGCACGATGTGGTTGCCGCCGCCGGTGCCGCTGGCGCGGCCGTCGATGAGGAACTTCTCCGTCCCCAGCCGGCAGGCGCGGGCATCTTCGTAAAGGCCGGTGGTGATGGCGACGGCGTCGTCCCAGCTGGCGGCGGGGTGGATGTTGACCTCGATCACGCCGGGGTCGGGGGTGACGGAGATGCTGTTGAGGCGCGGGTCGCGCGGCGGCGGATAGCCCTCGATGGTCACCGGCAGGCGGCAGCGCACCGCCGCCGCTTCGATCTCGGCGATCAGGGCGATGTAGTCGTCGGCGGTTTCCGTCGGCGGCATGAAGACGTGCAGGCGGCCGTCGCGCGGCTCGATGGCGAGCGCGGTGCGGACGGCGCGGCCGGCGGTGTGGCTTTGCGGGTGCTGCGGCCGCTCGATGGCGGCGGGGGCGCCCTGCAGGTGGCGCTGGTCGGGGTCGCGGGGTGCCCTCTCCAGGTCGCGGGGCTCCCGTTCCAGGTCGCGGGGCTCCGGCAGATCGCCGCGCGGGGCGAAGGGGTCGGCCTCGACGACGTAGGGGTAGCTCGACGCCGGCACCCACGGCAGGCCGTCCAGCGGCATGCGCAGGCCGACCGGGCTGTCGCCGGGGTGCAGCACCATGCGGCCGGTGCGGAAGCGCCACACCTCCGTCTGCCACCGCGGCGCTTCCGCCGCTCCCTGCCAGCGCTGCACCGGCAGCACATAGCCCACCGGCTGGTCGAGCCCGCGCCCGAACACCCGGGCCAGCCGGGCGCGTTCCTCGGGGTCCTTCAGCTTGCTGTCGAAGGGGTCGACGTTGTCCGGCAGGCGTGCCTCGCGGGCGAGGAAGTGGCCGGCATCCTCATAGGCGGGATGGATGGCATTGCCGTCCAGCTTCAGCCCGTCGGCGATGGCGTACATCAGCCGCTCGGCATCGGCGATGGTGCTGTCGGGGCGGTCGGTCTCGTCGGCGAAGTTGGACAGGTCGCGCCACAGCGGCTTGCCGTCGCGCCGCCAGTAGAGGTGGAAGGCCCAGCGCGGCAGGCTCTCCCCCGGATACCATTTGCCCTGGCCGTAGAGCAGCATGCCCCCCGGCGCAAAGCGGGCCCGCAGGCGGCGGATCAGGTCGGCGGCGTAGAGGCGCTTGGTGGGGCCGACGGCGGCGGTGTTCCATTCCGCCGAATCCATGTCGAAGGCGGCGACGAAGGTCGGCTCGCCGCCCATGGTCAGCCGCACGTCGCCGGCCCTCAGGTCGGCATCCACCCGATGACCGAGGGCTTCGATGGCGGCCCACTGCTCCGGCGTGTAGGGCTTGGTGACGCGCGGCGTCTCGTGGATGCGCGCGACGCTCATCTCGAAGCCGAATTCGGTCTCGCACTCGTCGACGCCGCCGGTGATGGGGGCGGCGGATGGCGTGTCGGGGGTAGCGGCAAGCGGGATGTGGCCCTCGCCCGCCAGCAGGCCCGAGGTGGGGTCAAGGCCGATCCAGCCGGCGCCGGGCAGGTAGACCTCGGCCCAGGCGTGCAGGTCGGTGAAGTCGTGGTCGGTGCCGGCGGGGCCGCCGTCGATGGGCTTTTCGTCGGCCACCAGCTGGATCAGGTAGCCCGACACGAAGCGCGCCGCGAAGCCCAGGTGCCGCAGGATCTGCACCAGCAGCCAGCCGGAATCGCGGCAGGAGCCGGACAGCTTGGTCAGCGTCTCCTCGCAGGTCTGCACGCCCGGCTCCAGGCGGACCAGGTACTTGATCTCCTGCTGCAGGCGCTGGTTGAGGCCGACGATGAAGCTGGTGGTCTGGGTCTTCTCGCGCGGGACGCTCGCCAGCCACGCCGCCAGCTTGGGACCGGCCGGCTCGCAGCGGCGGAAGGGGCGCAGTTCCTCCGCCAGGATGGGGTCGTAGTCGAAGGGCCAGTGCTCGGCCTGCGGCTCCAGGAAGAAGTCGAAGGGGTTCACCGTCTCCATCTCCGCCACCAGATCGACGTCGATGGAGAATTCCCGCACCTTCTCGGGGAAGACCACGCGGGCCAGCCAGTTGGACTGCGGGTCCTGCTGCCAGTTGAGGAAGTGGCCCTTGGGGTGGATGGTCAGGGCGTAGGACAGCACCTTGGTGCGCGAGTGCGGCGCCGGCCGCAGGCGGATCACCTGCGGGCTGAGCGACACCAGCCGGTCGTAGCGGTAGGACGTGCGGTGACGCAGCGCGACCCGGATGCTCATTCCCCCTGATCCCCTTTCCTTGCTGCTCAATATGCAGTCAACGATGCACGATGCCCAGCGGGCGGGCAATGGGGAAAGGAGGTGGTTGCCGTGGGGCGCGTGCCGACGTATCTCTTATGCATCGGGTCGAGGAGACGGAGCGATGGGAATCTATCAGCTGGAAATGACCAGGGTCGGCGGCAAGCTGGCCGTGGTTCTGCCTGAGGAAGCGATCTCGCGGCTGAATGTCGTCAGCGGCGAAAGCCTCTACCTGACCGAGACCCCCGACGGTTACCGCCTGACCGCGGCCGACGCCGACCTTGCCGAGCAGATGGCCATCGGCCTTGAGGTCATGGAGGAGTATCGCGACGCTCTGCGCGATCTTGCGAAATGACGGCGGAGTGGCGCTGGATATCGCCGAAGTTCGCCGTCCAGGTTCACGAACTCCAGATCGCACAGCATGGCGGTGCGAGTGGTACCCGTGACCCTGGCCTGCTGGAGTCGGCACTGGCGCGGCCGCAGCATCTGGCTGCCTATGGCGAGCCCGATGTGGCGGACCTCGCGGCCGCCTATTGCGAGGCGATCGTCCGCAATCACCCGTTTGTCGACGGCAACAAGCGGACGGGCACCATCTGCATGCTCACCTTTCTGCGCCTCAACGGGGCGCGGCTGAACAGCAACAGCCAGGAACTGGCGCCCGTCATCTGGTCGCTGGCGGATGGCCAGTTGAACGGAACCGACCTCGCCGCCTGGATCCGCCAGCGCCTGGCCTGAGGCCGGCTCACACGCCGCGGGCGTGGGCGTGCAGGTCCCAGTCTTCCCGCCGTTCCTTGCGCAGCACCGTCACCCGCGTCGGCTGGTCGAAGGTCCAGCCGTCGTCGGTGCGGGTGCCCAGCTCCTCGAACCGGGTGCGCAGCTCCGCCTCGTGGGCGTCGAAGCGGGCTTCGCGGTCGCTGTTGGCGCTGATGATGCGGTCGCGGAAGGCCTCGAAGCTGCGCATCTTCACGGTGTGGGTGAAGACCGTCTCCATCTCCACATGCAGGCCGTGGGCATGGGCGGCGTGCAGCGCCCGGTGCGCCAGGGCGCGCACCTCGCGCTCGTCGTCCACCAGGCGGCAGAGGTCGTAGAACGGGCCCTGCGCCACCGGCTCGGAGCAGTAGAGCTGGCCGCCCGGCTTCAGCACCCGCGCCGCTTCCGCCATGGCGCCGGCCATGTGCTGCGGCGGTACGTGGTGCAGGCTGTTGAAGAACACCACCGCGTCCTGGGTGGAGGCGAGCAGCGGCAGGGCCTCGGCCACGCCGTCGATGATGACGACGCCGTCCACCGGCTCGGCGGCGCGGGCCTTGGCCAGCTGGCGGGGACTGCATTCGATGCCGATGACGCGGGCGGCGCCGGCCTTGCGCAGGGCGCGGGCGAGGCCGCCGTCGCCGCAGCCGATGTCGGCAACGGCGCGGTCTTCCAGGGCCAGGGCCTCGAAAAGGACGTCTCGGCTGTTCCTGCGTTCCATGGCACTCACCAAACGGACCAACGGACAATAGCGGACGGCGGCGAGGCGAGGAAATCGGGAACGACGCGCCGCCGACCGGGCGGGGCTAGAACAGGTCCGGCCGTTCCGGCCGGTAGGACACCTTGTTGGCGCGCTCGAAGGCGTTGGCGAAGGCGACCAGTTCCTTGCGGCGGGTCATGGCGCCCTGCACCTGGGCGGGCGTGATGGGCGGGCCGGAGATGCGGTTTTCCTCGATCATCGCCTTGATGCGGTCAAGGAACATGCGCACGTTCACCGCCTCGATCAGGTCGGCGCAGAAGTGGATGAAGGTGTCGTAGCGCACCGGCTTCTTCGGCTTGGGCGGATGATGCACCGACACGGCGAAGGAGCCTGTGCGCCCGCCCCGGCGTTCCAGGATGGCGGCGCGGTGATAGCTGCTGAAGGGCGTGAACACCACCGCCGTCTGGCTGTCGTGCTGGACGACGAATTCCTCGTCCTTGCCGAACAGGGTCTGGCTGACGCGGCGCACGATCTGTTCGTTGACGTCGCCGCCCTGGGCCAGGGCCTCGATGGCATCGATCTGGCGCGAGGTGTTGGTGGAGAACAGGGTCCGCCCGTTGTGGTGGATCGACACCCAGGTTTCCGGCACGAACTGCCGTTCATACGACGACATCCGCTGGTCCCAGCGGGGAGCCCAGTCTTCCGGCTCGTCCTTGCTGAAGATGAACGGATTGCGGCTGAAGGCGTCGTACACCATGGCGGCGGCGCGCAGGGTGCAGGGAATGTTCTGGCCCCGCACGACCACGGTTTCGCTGATGTCGCCCGACTTCAGCATCATGGCGATCCGGTTGGAGCGGATCGACATGGCGGCCTGACCTCCCTCCGACGGCAGGTCGAAGGTGAACTTGTGGACCGTCGTCTTCTCGCGGAACAGCGTTATGCCGATAACGGAGGCCATTTCTTGGCTCAGGCAGAGGATTGTACGGGCGGAACGCCTACCAGCGTATTCTGTCGGGAGGGCGATCATGGAGGTAATACTACGAAATGTCCATCGAAGAAGCGGCGCTTCCGGAAGTTTCCCCGGCACCCCCTCGGGCGCCCCGCAAAGCCGCGGATTGCCTTGTTATTCTGGGTGCGAAGCTGACCTCTGAGGGGGCGCCGACGCCGGCCCTTCAACGCCGGGTGGAGCATGCCGCCGGCCTGTGGCGACAGGGGGTGGCACCTGCCCTGATGGTCTGCGGTGGTGCCACCGGCGCGGCCTCGGCCTCCGCCTCCGGCGTGTCGGAGGCGGCGGTCATGGCGCGCCTGCTCACCGCCGGCCACGGGGTGCCGCCGACGGCGCTGGTGATGGAGGATGTGTCGCAGGATACCCTCGGCAATGCGCGCGAGGCCCTGGCGCTCGCCGCCGCCCGCAACTGGCGGCGGCTGGTGGTGGTGACCGATGCGGTGCACCTGCCGCGGGCCCTGTGGACCTTCCGCCGGCTGGCGCAGCCGCTCGGCATCAGCGTCGACGGCCAGGCGGCGCCGGCACCGCCGCGGCTCAGTCCTGCGTGGTGGCTCTACAGCCTGCGCGAGGCGGCGGCGAGCCTTGTCTATCTGGTGCGGGTGCGGGCGCCGCGGCGCTGACTTGCCGGCCGCCGGTACCTGCCGCAAGATCGCCCGCCGCTGCCACCGCCAGCGCCACCGCACTGCCTGAGGGGGAGACCGTCCGATGACCGCCGCCGACCAGCCCGCCGCTCCCGCTGCCGACGCCGCCGCTGCCGCTGCGCCTGCGCCCCTGCCGCTGACCGGCATCCGGGTGCTCGACTGCGCCACCTTCATCGCCGCCCCCTACGCCGCCGCCATCCTGGCCGAGTTCGGCGCCGAGGTGATCAAGGTGGAGCAGCCCGGCGGCGGCGATCCGTTCCGCCGCTTCGGCACCCCGACGGCGCGCGGCGACAGCCTCGCCTGGCTGTCGGAGGCGCGCAACAAGCGCTCCGTCACCCTCGATCTGCGTCATCCCAAGGGGGCGGCCCTGTTCCGCCAGATGGCGGCGCAGGCCGACGTGGTGTGCGAGAACTTCCGCCCCGGCACGCTGGAGAAATGGGGCCTCGGCTGGGATGACCTGCGGGCGGTGAACCCCGGCCTGGTCATGCTGCGGGTGTCGGGCTACGGCCAGACCGGCCCCTACCGCGACCGCCCCGGCTTCGCCCGCATCGCCCATGCGGTCGGCGGCCTGACCCATCTGGCCGGCATGCCCGGCGGCCCGCCGGTGACGCCGGGCTCCACCTCGCTCGCCGATTACATGAGCGGCCTGTTCGGGGCGGTGGGGGTGCTGGTGGCGCTGCGTCACCGCGACCGCACCGGCGAGGGCCAGCAGGTGGACATCGGCCTATACGAAAGCGTCTTCCGTGTGCTCGATGAACTGGCGCCGCGCTATGCCCACGAAGGCACGGTGCGCGGGCCGGAAGGGGCGGGCACGCTCAACGCCTGCCCGCACGGCCATTTCCAGTGCGCTGACGGCCACTGGGTGGCCATCGCCTGCACCAACGACAAGATGTTCGAGCGCCTGACCCGCGCCATGCGGCGGGCCGATCTGGCCGCCTCCCACGGGCAGGTGGCGGCGCGGCTGAGCGACCGCGCGGCGGTGGACGGCGCCGTCGCCGCCTGGACCGCCGCCCACGACCGCGATCAGGTGATGGCCCTGTGCCTGGCGGAGGAGGTGCCCTGCGGCGCCATTAATACCATCGCCGACATCTTCGCCGACCCGCAGTTCGCCGCCCGCGGCAACCTGCTGCGCATGGCCGACGCCCTGCTGGGCGAGGTGGTGGTGCCGAACGTGGTGCCGCGCCTGACCGCCACGCCGGGCCGGGTGGAGCGGCTGGGGCCGGACCTCGGCGAAGGCAATGCCGACATCTTCGGCAAGCTGTGCGGCCTGACTGACGAGGAACTGGCCGCCTACCGGGCGCAGGGCATCCTCTGACGCCCTGCGCCCGGTGGCGGCTTGTCCGGCTTACTCGGCGGGCTGCTGGCGGGTGGCCCGCTGTTCCTCGCGCAGGGCGGCGATTTCCGCCCGCAGGTTCTGCAGCTCGGCCAGCACGGTGTCGGTGGCGGTCTGGGCGACCTCCTCGACTTCGCGCTCGATTTCCGCCCGTTCTTCCTCGTGCAGGCTCTGCATGGCGTTGACGATCACCGCGATGAACAGGTTCAGCATGGTGAAGGTGGCGATCAGGATGAACGGCACGAAGAACGACCACGCCAGCGGGAACTTCTCCATCACCGGCCGCACGATGCCCATGGACCAGCTTTCCAGCGTCATGATCTGGAACAGGCTGTAGAGCGAGGCGCCGATGGTGCCGAACCAGTCGGGGAAGTCAGGGCCGAAGGTCTTGGTGGCGATCACCGCGCCGACATAGAACAGCAGCGCCTGCAGCATGACGATCATGCCGAGGCCCGGCAGCGACGACAGCAGCGCCGCGACGATCATCTTCAGGCGCGGCAGCACGGTGATGAGGCGCAGCACGCGCAGCACGCGCAGGGCGCGCAGCACCGCAAGGCCCGGCGTGGTCGGCAGCACGGCGATCAGCACCACGGCCAGATCGAACAGGCTCCAGCCGTCGCGGAAGAAGGCGCCGCGGCGATAGGCGATGCGAAGCACCAGTTCGACGATGAACACGCCGAGGATGGCCTGGTCGATGGCGGCGATCAGCGGCCCGATGGCGTTGGTGACGGTCGGCGACGTCTCCAGCCCCAGAATGATGGCGTTGATGATGATCAGGGTGGTGATGATCCGCTGGATCCTGGCACTTTCCACCCACTGACCGGCGCGCTCGATGACGCCGGGCCGTTCCACGCACGCTTCCATACTATCCCCCACGATGACGCGGCCTGCCGCCGGCCCGTCTGCCCCG
This sequence comes from Caenispirillum bisanense, assembly GCF_039523075.1. Taxonomy (NCBI): domain Bacteria; kingdom Pseudomonadati; phylum Pseudomonadota; class Alphaproteobacteria; order Rhodospirillales; family Novispirillaceae; genus Caenispirillum; species Caenispirillum bisanense. The sequence continues at coordinate 18,353 of NZ_BAAAEP010000009.1, read as the reverse complement.
CGCCGATGGCGGCGGGCAGCGGGCATGTCGGGCACGCCGGCGGGCGCCGGCCGCCGGTCGGCCGCGGCCCGCATCCCATGACGATGACCACTCTCCCCCAATGGCGGTGCAGGCAGGGCTGCACATCGCCGGGCGCCGCGCCGCCGTCGTGGCCGAGAGGATCGTCGTTACCTGCAAGGCGAAAGGGGCGGCACGGTGCGCGACCGAAAATAGCGCACCCCCGCCCAGGGGGGAAGTGGCGACGCGAGCCGCCGCCACACTTTACAAATATGCACAGGAAAAATGATGTCGATTTATTTGGTTGATGCTTCCGCCGCCACCAGCCCGGCCAGCCCGACGAAGGCGGGGTAGGGGTGGACCACCACGTCGACCGGAATGCCGCTCAGGTAGTCGCGGAAGCGCCCCTTGGCCTCGAACTTGGTGCGAAACGGGCTGGCGCGGAACAGGTCGAGGTAGCGCGGCACGATGCCGCCCATGATCGTCACCCCGCCAAGCGCCCCGGTGGACAGGGCGAGGTTGCCCGCCACCGTGCCCAGCATGCCGAACACCAGATGCAGGCTGTGCAGCGCCAGCGGGTCGCCGTCGTCGATGGCGCGGCGGCCGATCTCGGCCGGATCGTCGGTGGCCGGTTCCGCCCCTTCGACGCCGCACACCGCCTGGTAGACGTTGACGATGCCGGCGCCGGAGATGACCCGTTCCGCCGACACATGATCGAACCGCCGTCCCAGCCGCTCCAGCACCGCCGCCTCGCCGGCGTCGGTGGCGGGCATGGTGACGTGGCCGCCTTCGGTCGCCACCGGCACCAGACGGCCGTCGCCGGCCGGCACCAGCAGGGCGACGCCGAGCCCGGTGCCGGGGCCGAGCACCGCCATGGGCCGTCCGGCCACCGGCTCGCCGCCGCCGATGCGCACGCGGTCGGCGGCGGTCAGGCGCGGCACCGCCAGGGCGTTGGCGACGAAGTCGTTGACCACCGTCAGCCGGTCGAGGCCGAGGGCGTCGCGGGTGGCGGCGATGCTGAAGCGCCAGGGGTTGTTGGTGAGCGCCACCGTGTCGCCGGCCACCGGGCAGGCGACGCAGAAGGCGCCGCGCCCCGGTGCCGTTGCCGCCTGCACCTCGCGCAGATAGGCCCGCGCCGCCGCCGCCGGCCCGTCGTAATCGGCGCACAGCAGGGTGCGGGCGTCATGCGCCTGGCCGTCCGGCCCGATGAGGGCGAAGCGGGCATTGGTGCCGCCGATGTCGGCGATGAGGCCGGGCGCGGATGCGGGCTCAACCATGGACAACTCCCGAAGGACGGCTGACGGACGACGGTGTCAGGCGGCAGCATACCCGCCTTCGGGCACCGCGCGCAGCACCGACAGGAAGCGCTCGCGCCACTTGTCGAGCGAACTGTCGTGGACCCGCAGCATCATCGCTTCCCAGCGCTCGCGCCGTTCCTCCAGCGGCATGGCGAGGGCGCGGTTGAGGGCGTCGGCGACGTTCTCATGGTCGAACGGGTTGACCAGCAGGGCGGCGTCCAGCTCCCGTGCCGCGCCGGCGAAGCGCGACAGCACCAGCACGCCGGGTTCGTGCGGGTTCTGGCTGGCGACGTATTCCTTGGCGACCAGGTTCATGCCGTCGCGCAGGGGCGTCACCACCCCCACCCGGCAGACCCGGTAGAAGCCGGTCAGGGTGTCGCGCGGGAAGCCCTTGTTGAGGTAGCGGATGGGCATCCAGTCCAGTTCGCCGTAGACGCCGTTGATGTGGCCGGCCAGGCTTTCCAGCTCGGCGCGGATGTTGCGGTATTCCGGCACCTCGCCGCGCGAGACGGGGGCGATCTGCATCAGCGACACCCGCCCCTGGTTGGCGGGATATTTCTGCAGGAAGCGTTCGAAGGCGCGGAACCGTTCGGGGATGCCCTTGGAGTAGTCGAGGCGGTCGACGCCGATCATCAGCTGGCGGTCGCCCATGTGCTTCACCAGCCGCCGCAGCTGGCTTTCCTGCATGGCGTGGGCGGCGGTGCGCTGCATGGTCTCCACCTCGATGCCGATGGGGTAGACCTCGGCCCGCAGGGTGCGGCCGAAGGCGCGCAGCATGTTGTCGCCCAGGATCTCGCCGCGCTGCTCGTGGACGATGTAGTCCTGGAAGGCCCGCAGGTCGTTCATCGACTGGAAGCCGACCACGTCGTAGGCGCACAGCGACCGCGCCAGCCGCTCGTGGCTGGGCAGGGCGAGGAACACTTCCATGGCCGGGAAGGGGGTGTGCAGGAAGAAGCCGATGCGGTTGCCGACTCCCAGGCGGCGCAGCTCGCTCGCGAAGGGGATCAGGTGGTAGTCGTGGACCCAGATGTCGTCGCTCTCGCGGATCAGCGGCCGCAGCTTCTCGGCGAAGTGGGTGTTGACGCGCAGGTAGCCGGCATAGTCCTGGCGGTTGAACTCGGCGAGGTCGAGGCGGTAATGGAACAGCGGCCACAGGGTGCGGTTGGCGAAGCCGTTGTAGTATTCCTGGTGGTCGCGGCGCGACAGGTCGAGGGTGGCATAGGTCACCGGCGGCGCCTCGGTGATGGTCGGTTCCTCCGACGGGCGGGCGACGCTCTTGCCGCTCCAGCCGAACCAGATGCCGCCGCTTTCCTGCAGCGCCTCGCGCAGGGCAACCGCCAGCCCGCCGGCCCGCGCCGGTCCGTCGTCGGGCACCGCCACCCGGTTGGATACCACCACCAGTCTGGACACGCCTGTTCTCCGTCTTGTTGCCGCCGTCAGGACGGCCGCCGCTCGGCGGCATCGTCCTGGAGGGAGAACGCGCGAACCTCCCCGGCGGTGAGGGTGGCTTGTTGCTGCCGCACCACCACCGTCAGCGGGGTGGTCCAGTCGTCGGCGGCCGACAGGGTCAGGCAGCCGCCGCCCAGCGCCACATGCAGCCATTTTTCGCGGAAGCGCACGCGCAGGGCGATGTCCTTCAGGTGGCCGGGCATCACCGGATCGAACACCAGCGTCCCGTCCTGTTCCGACATGCCGGTGAAGCAGCGCTGCACCAGGTCCACCGTACCGGCCATGGCGCCGAGGTGGATGCCTTCCGCCGTGGTGCCGCCCTGGATGTCGGAGATGTCGCTTTCCAGCGCCGTGCGGAACAGATCCCACGCCCGGTCGGGGTGGCTGCGGGCCATCACCCAGGTGTGGACCAGGTAGGACAGGGTGGAGCCGTGGCTGGTGCGGGCAAGGTAGTAGTCCACCGTGCGCCGCCACTGCTCCGGCCCGAACCGGTAGCCGAGGCGGTCGAGCAGCGCCTCCAGCTCCCGTTCCGGGAACAGGTAGAACAGCATCAGCGCATCGGCCTGCTTCGACAGCTTGTAGCGGTTGGCGCTGTCGCCCTCCGCCTCCAGGATGCGGTCGAGGCGGTGGATGTCGCCGTAGCGCTCGCGGTAGCCCTCCCAGTCGAACTCCTGCAGGTGCTCGTAGCCCTCGAACTGGCTGAGGATGCCGTCGTCGTGGAAGGGCACGAACAGGCGGTGGCCGATGTCGTCCCAGCGGTCGCATTCCTCCGGCGTGATCTGCAGCTTGGCGCAGAGATCGCCGCGCGTCTCCGGGTCCAGCTCGGCCAGCAGGCGGCCGGCGGTGGTCATCAGCCAGGCGGTGAAGACGTTGGTGTAGGCATTGTTGTTCAGCCCCGGCGACTCGCTGTCGGGGTAGGCGTCGTGGTACTCGTCCGGCCCCATGACGCCGTGGATCTCATAGCGGCCGCGGTCGTCGTTGAAATGGGTGAGGGAGGCGAAGAACCGCGTCACCTCCAGGATCAGCTCGGCGCCGCGGCTTTCCAGGAAGGCGCGGTCGCCGGTGGTGACGTAGTGGCTCCAGGCGTTGTAGGCCACCGCCAGCGAGACATGGCGTTGCAGCCAGGTGTTGTCGGGCACCCAGCGGCCGGACTTGGGGTTAAGGTGGACGACCTGGCTTTCCTCCCGCCCGTCGCTGCCCGACTGCCAGGGGAACATGGCGCCCCGGAAGCCTGCCGCCCGCGCCGCCCGCCGCGCCGCCCCCAGGCGGTGGTGGCGGTAGCGCAGCATGGCCTTGGCGATGGCCGGCAGCCGCAGGTGCAGGAACGGCAGGATGAACAGCTCGTCCCAGAACACATGGCCGCGATAGGCCTCGCCATGCCAGCCGCGCGCCGGAGTGCCGACGTCGAGGTCGATGGTGTTGGGGGACAGGGTCTGCAGCAGGTGGAAGATGTGCAGCCGCAGGATCATCTGGGTGCGGGCATCGCCGTTGGCGTCGATGTCGCAGCGTCGCCACAGGCGGTCCCAGGCCCGCCGGTGGGTGGCTTCCAGGTCGGCCATGCAGGGGGCGCAGGCCACCGCCTCGCGCGCCGCCAGTCCGGGCTCGGAAATGGCGGCATCGCGGCCGGTGTGCAGCGCCGCCACCTTCTCCACCGTCACCGGCGCGCCCGGCGCCATGGCGACCGTGAATACCTGGCGGATGAGCCCGTCCACCGGCGTTTCCACCCGGCTGCCGGCGTCGGCCAGGGGGGCGCCGTCGCGGTAGAGGCGGGTGCGGGCGGCCTGGCCGATGCGCAGGCGGCTCTGCACGAAGCGGGTGACGAGGCAGAGGATCGGCTCGCCGCCCTCGTCGTCGGCATCGCAGCCGTCGCGCCGCCACGCCAGGGTCTCCACCGGCTCCAGGTGGCGGCTGGCGAGGTCGGCGTAGCGGCGCACGCCGGCGTTGACGATGCGGCCGTCGAGCGGGCTGTCGATCTCCACCGTGCCGGACCAGCCGTGCGCCTCCAGGCTGAGGCTTTGCGCCATCAGGTGCGGGTATTCCATGTGGACGAAGCGCCGCGCCGTCAGGGTCGAGTCGCGGCCGTCGCCGTCGCGCACCCGCGCGGTGACGCACAGCACGCCGCCGCGCAGGTCGAGGGACTGGCGGAACTCCCGCACCTCGCAGGCGTCGAGGTCGAGCCACGGGCCGCCGTCGATGCGCAGGCGCAGGGCCGACCAGTCGGGCAGGTTGACCAGATCCTCGTTCACCACGTCGCGGTCGGCGACGCGGGTGACCAGCCGGTTGTAGCCGCCGGCCAGGTAGGTGCCGGGATAGTGGGTGTCGCCGGCCGTCGCCCACGGGAAGGCGCCACGGGTGACGGTGAAGCCGTTGCCGACGGCGCACAGCGCCTCGCGCAGCCCTTGCGCGGCGGGGTCGTAGCGGTCGTAGGTCAGGGTCCAGCCGTCGTCGCTCATGTCTGCCCCTCCTCGCGGTCGTCCGGTGCCGGCAGGTCGATGCCCGCCAGCCGCGCCAGCAGGGTCAGCACCTGGGCGGGATCATCGACGCGGAAGGCGGCGGCGGTGGCGCGGTCCGGTTCCTCCGCCCCGTCGGCGCAGACGATGCCGAGGCCGCCCTCGGTGCCCTGCAGGGCGGCGAAGGCATCCTCGTCGGTGACGTCGTCGCCGAGGAACAGCGGCGCGATGTCCGGTCGCCGCAGGTCCAGCGCCTCCAGCAGCCACAGCACGCAGCGGCCCTTGTCCCAGTCGATGGCCGGCTGGAACTCGAAGATCTTCTTGCCGGACTTTTCCTTCAGGTCGGAAAAGTCCGCCACCACCCCGTCCAGCACCGCCCGGAAGCGGGGATAATCGTCGTCGGCGACGCTGCGGTAGTGGGCGGCGATGGAGAACTTCTTGCGCTCCACCAGACTGCCCGGCACCTCGGCGAGGCCGTCGCGCAACTGCTGTTCGGCCTTGTCCAGCACCTCGGTCCAGTCGCCGTCGACCGGGCTTTTGACCGCCTCGCCGCCGGCCACCTCGACATCGAAGCCGTGGCTGCCGGCGTAGGTCAGGTGGTCGATGCCGACCATGCGCTCGACGTTGGGCCGGTCGCGCCCCGACACCACCGCCACCGGCAGCACCTCCGCCACCCGCCGCAGCAACTGGCGGGCGGAGTCGCTCAGCACCGCGTCGTCGGGGTGGGGCATGATGCCGGTGAGGGTGCCGTCGTAATCCAGGAACAGCGCCGGGGTGCGGCCGCCCAGGGCGGCGGCGAGGTCGGCGAAGGCGTCCAGCGCGTGCGGCACGGCGGACAGGCGGCGGCGGCGGATGGCGGCGTCAGACACGCTCGAACTCTCCCAGGTCTGTGACGACGATGTCGGCGCCGTGGCGGAGCAGGGCGTCGGCGCCGGCGCCGCGGTCGATGCCGATGACCAGCGCGAAGTCGCCGGCGCGGCCGGCCTCCACGCCGACCACCGCATCCTCCACCACGGCGGCACGGGACGGTTCCGCCCCCACCATGCGGGCGGCGGCGAGGAAGGTGTCGGGGGCGGGCTTGCCGGGCAGGTGGTGCTCGGCGGCATGGACGCCGTCGACCACGGCATCGAACAGGGCCGTCAGCCCGGCCTTCTCCAGGACGGCGCGGGCGTTCTTCGACGACGAGCACAGGGCGCAGGCGAGGCCGGCGTCGCGGCAGGCATTGATGAAGCGGCGGGCGCCGGGGAAGACCTCCACCGGCTCGCGCGCCAGAGCCTCGTGGAACAGGGCGTTCTTGCGGTTGCCGAGGCCGCAGACGGTGTCCGCCTCCGGCGGGTCGGCGGGGTCGCCCCACGGCAGGCGGATGCCGCGCGACTCCAGGAAGGCGGCGACGCCGTCATAGCGCGGCTTGCCGTCCACCCAGGCGGTGTAGTCGGTGCCGCGGTCGAACGGGCGGAACGGCTCGCCGGTGCGGGCCGCCCGCTCCTGCAGGTAGCCGTCGAACAGGGCCGCCCAGGCGGCGGCATGCACTGTGGCGGTGCGCGTGACCACGCCATCCAGGTCGAAGACGACGGCGGTCAGACCCAGCGCGGTCGGCCGGGGCAGGGCGCGGTTCATCCCTTTGCCTTTCCTTGGCAGCGGGACGGGATGACACACGCCGGATGCGGCGCCGCGGACTCCCGATCCCGCCGTCTCCCCGCCAAACGGCTGTGCCGCCGGACGGGTTCCTCAGCAGAATCAAAGTGGTGACGCGAGCTTGCCGACAACCGTAACAGGGATGGGCGGCGGCGGGTACCCTCAAAGGTACCCGCGGGCCGATCATGACCGCCGGATGAACCGACGGCGTCGGGCGGTGACGGAGGGGAAGGCGGTGGTGGCGAGGGTTAGAAGAAGGTCTCGTCGCCGATGGTGACGACGCGGTCCTTGCCGCTTTTCTTCGCCACGTACATGCGCTGGTCGGCCTTTTCCACCAGATCGCCCCAGTCGGCCGTGCTGTCGGCCATGCGCTCGGCGATGCCGATGGAGGCGGTCTGCTGCACGCCATCCGGGCGCGGGCCGAGGCCCTCGGCGCGCAGGCGCTCGATGGCGACGCGGGCCCCCTTGGCGTCGGTGCCGGGCATGACCACCAGGAATTCCTCGCCGCCCCAGCGGATGAGGATGTCGCCGCGGCGCAGCACCTTGCGCAGCTGCTCGGTGGCCTTGCGCAGGGTGTTGTCGCCTTCCTCGTGGCCGTAGCGGTCGTTGACCGACTTGAAGTTGTCGAGGTCGACGAAGGCCAGCGCCAGCGGGGTGCCGCCGCGCATGGCGCTGGAGAACTGCACGTCCAGCAGTTCCTCGCCGACGCGGCGGGTGTAGACCTTGGTCAGGGCGTCGTGGCTGGCCTGGTTGACCAGCTGGATCATGAAGTGCAGCTGGCTCATGCCGGCCAGCGTCGCCACCACCGAGATCAGCCCGAGCAGCCACAGGGCGCCGAGGTAGGTGCGGAACGGCAGCAGCTCGAAATCGCCGGCGATGATGGCGATGGTGGCCAGGATGAGCGGCGCGGAGTAGGCCGCCCCTTCGGTCGCCGTGATGGGGAACACCGACAGGCCGGCCACCATCACGAACGGCAGGAAGGCGTAGCCGGCGGCCAGCGCCTGGGCCAGCCCGTCGATGGGATAGCCGGAAACCAGCGGGTCGGAGATAAGGAAGAAGACCGTCGGCACCGCCAGCAGCGAGGCCAGCGCCAGCGACGCCACCTTCATGCTTTCGGTGTTGCGGAAGGCCAGCGCCACCGAGGCGAAGGCGACCGAGGCCATGACCCGCAGGCCGGCCAGCCACCACGCCAGCGGTTCCGGGAAGATGGAGAGGTCGACGCCGATCCACAGCGGCGTCAGGATGGCGAACACCGCCGCCACCCACCGCACGCGGGACACGATCAGCCCGGCGCGGCGGCGCTGCACCAGCGGGGAATGGCCGGTCGGGACCACCAGGTCATGCAGGATGGCGCGGCTCATCTCGCGCGAGAACCGCGACAGGGCGCCGTCGAAATACGCGGCCGCATTGACCCGCTTCAAGCCCATGCCGGTCTTCAGACCCCGCGGTCCGACAGACTCATCCCGCATCGCAATCCCCCATACCACTTTTGAGGGGAATAGAACGGCCGGCGCCAGTTTGCAAGGAAAATGGCCCGCCCTATGGCGAATGTCGCGGGCGACTTTGCGGCAGTCTGGAACAGCTCTCACCTGCCCCGTTCGTCAGCCCCACAGGGCAGCGGCGGGAGGGTGCAGGAGGCCGTTGTCGAAGGTGATGCCGCCGTCGCGGTCGCGGGCCAGCAGCAGCGGTCCGTCCAGGTCGACGAAGGCGGCGCCGGCGGCGACGATGGCGGCCGGCGCCATGGCCAGCGACGTGCCCACCATGCACCCGACCATGATGCCGAGCCCCGCCGCTTCCGCCGCCGCCCGCAGGCGCAGCGCCTCGGTCAGGCCGCCGGTCTTGTCGAGCTTGATGTTGACCACCTGATAGCGGTCGGTCAGGGCGGCGACGTCGTCGGCGGTGTGCAGGCTTTCGTCGGCGCACAGCGGCACCGGGCTGCGGTAGGCGGCGAGCCAGCCGTCGGCATCGGCCGGCAGCGGCTGTTCAATCAGGTCGACGCCCAGGTCGGCCAGGGCCGGCATCACCGCCTGCATGAGGTCGGGCGTCCAGCCCTCGTTGGCGTCGACGATCATGCGGGCTGCGGGGGCGGCGGCACGCACCGCCCGCACCCGCTCCACCACCAGATCGGCGCCCACCTTCACCTTCAGCAGCGGCCGGGCGGCGAGGCGGGCTGCCTTCTCCGCCATCTCGTCCGGGGTGCCGATGCCGATGGTCTCCGCCGTCACCAGCGGCTGCGGCCGCGGCATGCCCGCCGCCTGCCAGACCGGAACCCCCGACTCCTTGGCCTCCAGATCCCACAGGGCGCAGTCGAGCGCATTGCGGGCGGCACCGGCTGGCAGCAGATCCTGCAGGGCGGCGCGGTCGACGGCGCCGTCCGCCAGCCGCTCGCGCAGCGACTCGATGGCGGCCGTCACTCCCTCGACGCTCTCGCCGTAGCGGGGGTAGGGCACGCATTCGGCGCGGCCGCGGGCAGGGCCGCGCGCCAGCTCCACCACCACCACCTCGGCGCTGGTCTTGGAGCCGCGGGCGATGGTGAAGCTGCCGGCGATGGGCCAGCTTTCATGGCGGACGGCAAGGGCGATCGCGGTGTCGGTGACGGCCATGGGCTCAGACCAGCCGGTCGACGATGGGGCCGACGCCGGTGCGCACCGGGTCCACCGCCGGCAGGCCGAAGCGGTCGGCGGTTTCCTTCAGCACCCGCTCGGCCGCCGAGTCGTCCAGCCGCCGGGTGTTGAGCGCGATGCCGACGAAGCGCGGCGACGGGCTGGTCAGGCGGGCGCAGGCGAGGTTGAGGTCCATGCACTCCTGCAGGTCGGGCAGCGGCTGCTGCGGCAGGCCGCGCATGTGCAGGCGGTCCGGCTCGTGGCAGAGCACCAGGGAATCGGCCTGGGCGCCGTGCAGTAGGCCGAGGGAGACGCCGGCGAAGCTCGGGTGGAACAGCGAGCCCTGGCCCTCGATCAGATCCCAGTGGTCGTCATCGTGGGCGGGGCACAGGCTTTCGACGGCGCCGGAGATGAAGTCCGCCACCACCGCATCCACCGACACGCCGGTGCCGGCGATGAGGATGCCGGTCTGGCCGGTGGCGCGGAAGTCGGCCTTCATGCCGCGCGCCTTCATCTCCCGCTCCAGCGCTAGGGTCGTATACATCTTGCCGACCGAGCAGTCGGTGCCGACCGCCAGCAGGCGGCGGCCGGTGCGCGGCTCGCCGGTGCCGACGCCGAACCGCTCGCGCGGGTGGCGCACGTCGGCCAGCAGCCGGCCGCGATGGTCGGCCGCCTGCCGCAGGGCGGGGATGTCCACCAGCCGCTGGTGCAGGCCGGCGGCGATGTCGTAGCCGAGGTCGAGGGCGTCGAGGAAGGTCTGCTGCCAGCCCTCGGAGATGATGCCGCCACGGTTGGCGACGCCCACCACCAGGGTGCGGGCGCCGGCCTCGCGGGCTTCCTCCAGGGTCATGTCGGGCAGGCCGAGGGTGGTCTGGCAGCCGGGCAGGCGCAACTGTCCCACACACCACTCCGGCCGCCACTGGGCGATGCCGGCGGCGGTCTTGGCCGCCAGGTCGTCCTGGGCATCGCCGAGGAAGAGGAGGTAGGGGTGCTGCAGCTGCACGTCGGCTCTCCTTGTGATCGGTCCGCGTCGGTGCAGCGACTATAGCCCCTTTCCGCCGCCGGTTCGAACCCCGGCGGGATACGCCGGATGGGCAGGGTGGGGGTGTGTTGACAGACGCACCGTCTCCCGCAAGCTTCGTTGCCCGCGTGATCCCCCTCCGCCACAGGAGCAAGGCCTATGATTGAAAGCGGCGATTCGGTCATCCTGACGCGCAGCGAGTACCGCGGGCTCCTCCAGCGCCTGGAAGATGCCGAAGACCGCGCCGCCATCGCCGAGCGGCGGCATGGTCCCACCCTGTCGCTGGAGCGGATGAAGCGGATGCTGGAAGGCGAGCATCCGGTGCTGCTGTGGCGGGAGGAGCGCGGCCTGAGCCAGCGCGCCCTGGCTGCCGCAAGCGGCCTCTCGGCGTCGATGCTGAGCGAGATCGAGAGCGGCCGTAAGACGCCGTCGCTGCCGACGGCGCGGGCGCTCGCACAGGCGCTTGGTCTGGATCTGGATGATCTGTTCGGCTGAAAGGGCTACTCGGCCGCCATCGGCATGTCGAGCTGGGCCATTTCCATGCGGGTGTCGGCGATCACCTGGCGGGCGCAGTCGAAGCAGCGGCCGCACTGCGGGGTGCTGTCGAGGGCCTTGAACGCCTGTCCGACGGTGGTGGCCCCGGCGCGGGTGGCGCGGGCGAAGTCCTTGTCGGTCAGGGCGTTGCAGATGCAGACGTACATGCGCGTCCCCTAGCAGGCCGGAATACCCGACAGCGCCGATATGAGATTCATTCTCATTTTCTGTCGCCGTCCCTTGGGATATAGTCCATCCCGTGATCCTGAGCAAGCGACTTATTCGCAACTGCGGTCGGACCAGGGGAGAACGCTCATGTTCCTGTGGCGCTGCCTGACCCCGCGCGTGCTGCTGGCGGCCCTGGTCCCCGGCGGCAGCCCTCCGCCGCCGCCGCCCGCCTCGCCGCGCCCGGTGCCGGACGCCGCCGCTGCCCGAAGCGATCAGGCGGGCGACGCCCCCGCCCCCGCCCCCGCCCCCGCCCCTGCCCCCGCCGGGCCGTCTGCTCCCTCCGGCGCAGGGGATCACCGTTAGGGCGAGGACGGACCGCGGCAATTGCCATCGGCCCCCGATTCGGTTTATTCATTACGGATCGGTTTTGTATACAAACGCGCCGATCGCCAAGAACGAACCGCAACAGGGAACCGTCCATGACCGCCGTCACCGCCGAGACCACCCGCACGACCGCCAGCGGCGGCGCTGCCGACCAGTCGCTGTACGCGCTGATCGTGAGCCGCTTCCCGCGCGACGCCAGCGAGACGCTGCTGGAGACGGAGGACGGCACCCGCTGGTCCTACGCCGATGCCCATGCCGCCGCCGGCCGCTATGCCCGCTTCCTGTCCGACATGGGGGTGAAGAAGGGCGACCGGGTGGCGGTGCAGGTGGAGAAGTCGCCGCAGGCCCTGTTCGTCTACCTGGCCTGCCTGCGCGCCGGCTTCGTGTTCCTGCCCATGAACACCGCCTACCGCGAGGACGAGGTCGACTACCTGATCGGCAATGCCGAGCCGGCCGCCTTCCTGTGCCGCCCCGACTTTGAAAAGACCGCCCGCAGCATCGCCGACAAGCACGGCACGCCGCACGTCTTCACCCTGGACGCCGACGGCTCGGGCAGCTTCACCGACCGGGCCGAGAACGCCTCCGCCGACTTCGACACCGTGGCCTGCGATGCCGACGATCTGGCGGCCATGCTCTACACCTCGGGCACCACGGGCAAGCCCAAGGGGGCGATGCTCACCCACCGCAACCTGGCCTCCAACGGCCTCGCCCTGGTGGAAAGCTGGCGCTTCACCGCCGACGACGTGCTGCTGCACGCCCTGCCCATCTTCCACGCCCACGGCCTGTTCGTGGCCTGCCACTGCACGCTGCTGTCCGGCGCCCGCATGATCTGGCTGCCCGGCTACGCCCGCGAGAAGGTGATGGAACTGCTGCCCAAGGCGACCGTGTTCATGGGCGTGCCCACCTTCTACACCCGCCTGCTGGCGGCGCCCGAGTTCGGCCGCGAGCACACCCGCACCATCCGCCTGTTCGTCTCCGGCTCGGCGCCGCTGCTGGCCGAGACCCACCGCGAGTTCAGCGCCCGCACCGGGCACATGATCCTCGAACGCTACGGCATGACCGAAACGGGCATGAACACCTCCAACCCCTACGACGGCGACCGCGTGCCGGGCTCCGTCGGCTTCCCGCTGCCGGGGGTGGAGGCGCGCGTGGTGGACGAGGAAAACCGCCCGCTGCCGGTCAACGAGGTCGGCGCCATCCAGGTGCGCGGCGCCAACGTCATGAAGGGCTACTGGAAGCTGCCCGAAAAGACCAAGGAAGAGTTCACCGAGGACGGCTGGTTCAAGACCGGCGACCAGGGCAAGGTGGACGATCGCGGCTACATCTACATCGTCGGCCGCGCCAAGGACATGATCATCTCCGGCGGCTACAACGTCTATCCGAAGGAGATCGAGGGCGTCATCGACGACCTGCCGGGCGTGATCGAAAGCGCCGTGGTCGGCATCCCGCACCCCGACTTCGGCGAGGTCGGCGTCGCCGTCATCGTCAAGAAGGCGGACAGCGACCTGACGGAAGAGGCGGTGCTCGCCCACGTCAAGCACCACCTCGCCAACTACAAGGTGCCGAAGGCCGCCCGCTTCGTGCGCGAACTGCCGCGCAACACCATGGGCAAGGTGCAGAAGAACCTGCTGCGGCAGGATTACGAGAGCCTCTACAAGGGCTGAGCGGCCCGCTGATGCTCGGCGGCGGCCGGGGCGGGCGGGTGCGCCCGCCTCAGCTCCGCCGCAGCATGAACACGGCCTGTTCCGCCAGCAGGTTGGCAAGCGGATGGCTGGCGTTCAGCCGGCTGCGGCGGCCGGTGGAATCCAGCGCCACGCTGTGTTCCACCGTCACCCCCAGGTCGCCGCACAGCACCTCGAAATCGCGGATGGTGCAGAGGTGGATGTTGGGCGTATCCCACCACTGCGCCGGCAGGCAGGGGGTGACCGGCATGCGCCCGGTCAGCACCAGATGCCAGCGGCTGCGCCAGTAGCCGAAGTTGGGGAACGACACGATGGCGCGGCGGCCGATGCGCAGAAGCTCGGTCAGCACGCCGCGCGGGTCGCGGGTGGCCTGCAGGGTCTGCGACAGGATGGCATAGTCGAAGGCGCCGGCCGGGTAGTCCTTGAGGTCGGTGTCGGCATCGCCCTGGATCACCGACAGCCCCTGCGCCACCGCCGCCTGCACGCCGTCCATCGAAAGCTCGATCCCGCGCCCGTCCACGCGCTTGAACTGCCACAGATAGCTGAGCAGGGTGCCGTCGCCGCAGCCGACGTCGAGCACCCGCGCGCCCGGCTCCACCATGTCGGCGATCAGCTGCAGGTCGATGCGGATGGAATGGGCCGGCGGGGCGGCGGCCGGCGTGGTGGCCGGCGGCGGGGCAACGTGGGTCACGGGGGTCAGTCCTCCACCCGGCGCGGCAGGCCGCGATGCTCGGCGGCGCCGTCAAGGAAGCCGGCCAGGGTCTCGTGAAACTCCGGCTCGTCGAGCAGGAAGGCGTCGTGGCCCTTGTCCGACTGCACCTCGACGAACGACACGTTGGCCGCCACGGCGTTCAGCGCATGGACGATGGCGCGGCTTTCCGAGGTCGGGAACAGCCAGTCGGACGAGAAGCTGATGATGCAGAAGCGCGTCCGGGTGCCGACGAAGGCGTTGGCCAGCCGACCGCCGTTTTCCTCCGCCAGGTCGAAGTAGTCCATGGCGCGGGTGATGTAGAGGTAGGAGTTGGCGTCGAACCGCTCGACGAAGCTGCTGCCCTGGTGGCGCAGGTAGCTTTCCACCTGGAAGTCGGCCTCGAAGCCGTAGGTGATGGCGGCGCGGTTCTGCAGCTTGCGGCCGAACTTGCGGTGCAGCGCCTGTTCCGACAGATAGGTGATGTGGGCGGCCATGCGGGCGACGGCGAGGCCGCGTTCCGGCCGCTTGCCGTGGCGCAGGTAATCGCCGCCGCACCAGTCGAGGTCGGAGGTGATGGCCTGCCGGCCGACCTCGTTGAAGGCGATGTTCTGGGCCGAGTGACGGTAGCTGGTGGCGATGGGCACGGCGGCGAACACCCGGTCGCCGAAGGCGTGCGCCCATTCCAGCACCTGCATGCCGCCCATGGAGCCGCCGATGACGGCAAACAGCGTGTCGATGCCCAGGTGGTCGATCAGCCGCACCTGCGCCTGCACCATGTCGCCGATGGTGATGACCGGGAACCGCAGGCCCCAGGGCTCGCCGGTGGCCGGGTCGATCTCCTTGGGCCCCGTGGAGCCCATGCAACTGCCGATGACGTTGGAGCAGATGACGAAATAGCGGTCGGTGTCGATGATGCAGCCGGGGCCGACCACTTCATGCCACCAGCCGGGCTTGCCGGTCACCGGGTGCGGGTCGGCGACGTAGTGGTCGCCGGTCAGCGCGTGGCAGACCAGGATGGCGTTGGTGCGCTCGGCATTGAGGGTGCCGTAGGTGGAATAGGCGATGGTGAAGGGGCCGAGGTCGACGCCGCAATCCAGGCGCAGCGGCACGTCGTGGCCGAGCGTCACCGTCTGCCCGCGGCCGCGCGGCAGGGCGGCGGCGGGCGGCTGGTCGGCGGCGGCGGCAGTGTCGGTGGCGGCGGCGTCGGGCCGGCTGTCGACCTGGTTGGGCACCGGCAGGATCCCTTCCCACGGCAGGAACCGAATGGCCCGCCGGCGGGGCCCGAAGGGGCCTGCGGCGGGGACCCCGAAACCTATGGCCGGGCGCGCCGAGTTTCAACGTTTTCTTTGCTTTCGCAGAGGCGCGCCGGTAAGACTATCCGGCATTTTTCCACGTCAGCCGCAGTGCCATGACCGATCAGCCAGTGCCAGAGTCCCTGGACCTCCTTCGCCGGGAGATCGACCGCATCGACGATGCCATCCATGACCTGATCATGGAGCGCACCGCCATTGTCGAGCGGGTGCGGGCGGCCAAGCGCAACGGCGTCATCCTGCGACCGGGACGCGAGGCGGCCATCCTGCGCCGCCTGCTGGACCGCCACGACGGGCATTTCCCCAAGGCCAGCGTGGTGCGCATCTGGCGCGAGATCATCTCCGCCCTGACCAATTTCCAGGCGCCGCTGACGCTGGCGGTCTACATGCCCGAACGCGGCGCCGGCTTCCTGGCGCTGGCGCGCGACCAGTATGGCGCCTACACCCAGACCCAGACCTACGCCTCCGCTGGCCAGGTGGCGCGGGCGGTGATGGACGGCGAGGCGAGCGTCGGCATCCTGCCGGTGCCGCTGCTGGACGACGATCAGGCGTGGTGGACCATGCTGGTGGGGTCGAGCCCCGACCTGCCGCGGGTGGTCGCCCGGCTGCCCTTCCACGGCCCCGGCGCCGGCCGCGGCGACGGGCTGGAGGCCATGGCCGTCGGCAAGCTGCCGCTGGAGCCGACCGGCGACGACCGCACCATGCTGGCGGTGGAATGCTCCAACGCCCTCAGCCGTGCCGGCCTGCGGTCGCATCTGGAGGCGGTGGGCCTCGGCCCCAACCACCTGTGGGACACCCGCGAGAACGGCCCCGACGCCCGCATCGACCTGATCGCGGTGGAGGATTTCGTCGCCGCCGACGATCCCCGCCTGGCCGCCGTTCTGGAACGGCCGGAGGGCGAGGTCGCCCATGTTCACGTGATCGGCGCCTACGCGACGCCCTATCCGGTCTGACCGCCGGCCGGCGGGCCCGTCCCGCCGCGCGCCGCCCGGTCCCCCTGCCGTCGTCCGCCGGCGGCCCCGTCGTTTCTCCGCGTACCATACCAGGAAGAAAGCCATGAGCAGCCTGACGCCGCGTCCCGGCATCCTCGACATCGCCCCCTACAAGGGCGGCGAATCCAAGCTTCAGGGCGTTTCCCGGGTCATCAAGCTGTCCTCCAACGAGGGCGCGCTGGGGGCCAGCCCGAAGGCCATGGACGCCTATCGGCGCGAGGCGGCGGAGCTGTATCGCTATCCCGACGGCCATGCCACCCGCCTGCGCGCCGCCATCGGCGCCCGCCACGGCCTCGACCCCGAGCGCATCGTCTGCGGCTGCGGCTCCGACGAGCTGATCGGCCTGCTGTGCCGCGCCTATGCCGGGCCGGGGGACGAGGTGCTGTACTCCCAGCACGGCTTCCTGATGTACGCGATCTACGCCAAGGGCGTCGGCGCCACGCCGGTGACGGCGGCCGAGGTGGACCTGCGCGGCAGCGTCGACAACCTGCTGGCGGCGGTGACGGAGAAGACCCGCATCGTCTTCATCGCCAACCCCAACAACCCCACCGGCACCTACATGAGCGATGCCGAAATCCGCCGCCTGCGCGACGGCCTGCGGCCCGACATCCTGCTGGTGATCGACGCCGCCTATGCCGAGTACGTCAGCCGCAACGACTACACCGACGGCCGCGAGCTGGTGGACGCCCACGACAACGTGGTGATGACCCGCACCTTCTCGAAGATCCACGGCCTCGGCGGCATCCGGCTCGGCTGGTGCTACGGGCCGGAGGCGGTGGTCGACGTGCTCAACCGCCTGCGCAGCCCGTTCAACGTGGCGAGCCCGGCGCTGGCCGCCGGCGAGGCCGCCATCGCCGATGCCGACTTCACTGAAATGGCCCGCCGTCACAACGACTACTGGCTGCCGTGGGTGACCGGCAAGCTGCGCGATCTGGGCCTGGAAGTCACCGACTCGGTCGGCAACTTCGTGCTGGTGAAGGTGCCCGATGCCGCCGGCTGCGATGCCTTCCTGCGCTCGCAGGGGATCATCGTGCGGGCCATGGGCGGCTACGGCCTCGCCGACTGGCTGCGCGTCACCATCGGCCGCGACGACGAGAACCAGGCCTTCATCGAGGCCATGGGCCGCTTCCTGGAGCAGCGGGCATGACCGCCGACAGCTCCCCAGCGGTCGTCGCCGGCGGGCCGCTGTTCGGCCGCATCGCCTTCATCGGCATCGGCCTCATCGGCTCGTCGCTGGCGCGGCTGGTGGCGGAGAAGGGGCTGGCCGCCAGCACCGTCTGCACCGCCAAGGACCCGCAGCATCTGGTCGACGCCGCCGAGCTGGGCCTCACCACCGACACCGCCGCCACCATCGCCGAGGCGGTGACCGGCGCCGATCTGGTGGTGGTCTGCACCCCGGTCGGGGCCTATGAGGAAGTGGCCGCCGCCATGGGGCCGCACCTGAAGCCGGGCGCCATCGTCACCGACGTCGGCTCGGTCAAGCAGGCGACGGTGCGCGACCTCGGCCCCTTCATCCCCGAAGGCGTCCACTTCGTGCCCGGCCACCCCATCGCCGGCACCGAGCATTCCGGCCCCCGCGCCGGCTTCGCCGACCTGTTCCGCGACCGCTGGTGCATCCTGACCCCGCCGCCCGCCACCGACCCGGCGGCGGTGGACAAGGTGGCGGCCCTGTGGCGGGCTGGCGGCTCGATGATCGAGATCATGGACCCCGGCCATCACGACCGGGTGCTGGCCATCACCTCGCACCTGCCGCACCTCATCGCCTACACCATCGTCGGCACGGCGACGGACCTGGAAGAGCATCTGAAGCACGAGGTCATCAAGTTCTCGGCCTCCGGCTTCCGCGACTTCACCCGCATCGCCGCCTCCGACCCGGTGATGTGGCGCGACGTCTTCCTCAACAACCGCGAGGCGGTGCTGGAGATCATCCAGCGCTTCACCGAAGACCTCACCGCCCTGCAGCGGGCCATCCGCTGGGGCGAGGGGGACAAGCTGGAAGACCTCTTCACCCGCACCCGCACCATCCGCCGCGCCATCATCGACGCCAGGCAGGCTTGATTTTTTTAAGTCCCGAGTTTTTGTGGGTCCCTTGTATGTCTTGCCCAGCGTCGGCAGTAAGCTGCGCGAGGCTGGTGAAGG
>NZ_BAAAEP010000008.1:88423-96699 GCF_039523075.1 Caenispirillum bisanense | reverse complement strand
CCACCGCCGCCGCCGCCCTGCAACGGCTGCCGCCGCCGTCGGCCTTCCGGGCCGCCGGCTTCGCCGCCGCCATCGCCGACCGGCTGGAGCCCGAGGCGGCGGAGGGCTGGCTGGAGGATGCCGGCTATGCCCTGCTGCCCCTCGCCAACGAACCGGGCGAGGCGGCGGTGCGGCAGGACCGCATCGACGTCTTTCCGCCCGATGCCGCCCGGCCGCTGCGGCTTGATCTGGCCGACGGCCGGCTGGCGGCGCTGCGCCGCTACGACCCCTTCAGCCAGCTGGGCGACGAGGACCCGGCGGCGGAAACCGGGCTGCTGCTGCCGCCGGCCGGCGAGCTGCTGCTGACCGACGACGCCCGCCGCCGCTTCCTGGGCGGATACCTGCAGGCGTTCGGCGAGGCGGCGGCGGAGGATACGCTCTACCGCTGCGTCGCCGAGGGCAACCGGGTGGACGGGCTGGAACACTGGCTGCCGCTGGCCCACGACGGCGCCCTGCCGACCGTCTTCGACCTGCTGCCCGATGCCGCGCTCACCTGCGACGGCGCCGTCACCGACCACGCCGCCGACCGCCTGGAGGAAATCGCCGAGGCCTACGACAGCCGCCGCGAGCAGGGGACGCATGGCGGCGGCGGCGAGGACGACAGCGGCCTCGGCCTCTACCGCCCGGTGCCGCCGGAGCGGCTGTATCTGACCGCCGACGAGTGGCGGGCGGCGGCCGGGCGTCTTGCCGTGGTGGCTGCGGCTGCCGCTGGCGAGGACGGCGACGCCGCCGCCATTCCCGCCTTCGGTGACGTCGCCGCCGCCCTTGCCTGGCTGCGGCAGCGGCGCCAGGCGGGGCAGCGGGTGACGGTGCTGGCGGCTTCCGGCGGCGAGCGGGCGCGGGTGCGGCGCCTGCTGTCGCGCGCCGGTCTGGCCCCCCGCGACTGCCCCGACTGGGCGGCGGCGGGCGAGGCCGACGTGGCGGTGGTGCCGGCTGCGGTGCCGCGCGGCTTCGTGCTGGCCGACCGGGTGGTTGTGGCGGCGCGGCAGATTGATCCGGCCCTGCCGGCGGCGCGGGCGGCGCAGGCGGCGCGTTCGGTGCGGCAGCTGGCCTCCGACCTCACCGATCTGGTGCTGGGCGATCTGGTGGTTCACGTCGACCACGGCATCGGCCGCTGCGACGACTTGCTGACGGTGGAGGCGGACGGCCTGCCGCGCGACGTGGTGCAGGTGACCTTCCGCGACGATGAAAAGGTGCTGGTGCCGGCCGAACACGCCGACCTTCTGTGGCGCTACGGCAGCGGCGAGGCGGAGGTGGCGCTGGATGCCATCGGCGGCAGCCGGTGGCCGAAGCGGCTCGACAAGGGGCGGGTCGACCTGCGCCGGCTGGCGGGGGGGGGGGGGGGGGGCCAAGGCCCGCGCCGCGGTGCCCGGGAGGCCGGGGCCCCGCTGCTGCGTCCGCCGCCCTCCTACGCTCGCTTCGCCGCCCGCTTCCCGCATGTGGAGACGCCGGACCAGCAGCGCGCCATCGACGCCGTGCTGGCCGATCTGGCGGCGGGCATGCCCATGGACCGGCTGGTGTGCGGCGACGTCGGCTTCGGCAAGACCGAGGTGGCGCTGCGGGCCGCCTTCGTCGCCGCCGCCGGCGGGGTGCAGGTGGCGGTGGTGGCGCCGACGACGCCGCTCTGCCGCCAGCACTACGACGACTTCCGCCGCCGCCTGCGTCCCTTCGGGCTGCGGGTCGGGCTGCTCGCCCGCAGCCAGAGCCGCAGCGAGGCGGAGGCTGTGAAGGCGGCGCTGAAGCGGGGCGACATCGACGTGGTGATCGGCACCCACGGGCTGCTCAATGCCGGGTTCGACCGCCTCGGCCTGCTCATCGTCGACGAGGAACACCGCTTCGGCACCCGCCAGAAGGAGCAACTGGCCGAGGCCCGGCCGCAGCTGCACATGCTGCGCATGACGGCGACCCCCATCCCCCGCACCCTGCAATCGGCCCTGGCCGGGCTGCGGCCGGTGAGCGTGCTGGCCACGCCGCCGGTGGAATGCGGCGCGGTGCGCACCGTGGTGCAGGCGTTCGACGGCCCGGTGGTGCGGCAGGCGATCCTGCGGGAGCGGCGGCGCGGCGGCCAGTGCTTCTACGTCTGCCCGCGCATCGAAGACCTGGAGCCGGCGCGCGAGCGGCTGGCGGAGCTGCTGCCCGACCTGCGGCTGGCGGTGGCCCATGCCCGCCTGCGCCCGGCGGACCTGGACGACATCATGATGGGCTTCGCCGCCGGCCGCAGCGACCTGCTGCTGTCGACCAACATCATCGAGGCCGGTCTCAACATCCCCAACGCCAACACCCTGTTCGTGCAGGATGCCGACCTGTTCGGGCTGGCCCAGCTGCACCAGCTGCGCGGCCGGGTCGGGCGCAGCGGCCGGGCCGCCCATGCCTACTTCCTGCACGACGGCGGCGAGGCGCTGGGGGAAGGCGCGCGCGAGCGGCTGGAGGCGCTGCGGGCCTTCAGCGATCCCGGTGCCGGCCTGCGGCTGGCTGCCCGCGACCGCGACCTGCGCGGCGGCGGCGTGCTGCTCGGCGACCGTCAGGCGGGCCATGCCGACGACGTGGGGGCGGAGCTGCTGGAGGATCTGCTGCGGCAGGAACTGCTGCGCGCCCGCGGCACCGGCCTCGGCGCCCGCCTGCTCGATGCGGCCGCTGGCGACGACCCGATGGCGCCGCCGCACATCAGCCTCGGCACGGCGGTGACCATCCCGGCCGACTACATCGCCGATGCCGACCTGCGGCTGTCGGTCCATCGCCGCATTGCCGCCGCCGAAGACCCTGAGGCGTTGGAAAGCGAACTGGTGGACCGCTTCGGCCCGCTGCCGCCGGAGGTGGAGGATCTGCTGGCCCTGGCGGCGGTCAAGCACGCCGCCCGCGCCGCCGGAGTGGCGGAAATCGCCTGCGGCCCGCGCGGGGCGGTGCTCGGCTTCCACGGCCGGCCGCCGCGGGTGCGCGGGCTTAGGCGGCGGGACGACGGCCGGCTGGTGGCGACCGGCGACTGGCCCGACCCGCGCGATCGCGCGGCGGCGGTGCTGGCGGTGCTGGAGCACCTGCCGCGTCGGGCGTATGAAACTTCGGCGGCGGCCCCGGCGTCGGTTTGACAGGCGCCGCGCCGCCAACCACAGTTGGAAGCGCGGAGGCGGGCACCACCTGGGCCTGCGGGATCATCACTGCCAAGGGGATTGGGGCAATGACGCTAGCGACCGGCACCGCCGTCGATTTCGGCAAGATCGAGCGCGATTACGCCTTCCTGCTCGACTGCTTCCGCGAGGTGCTGGAAGACAGCGGCGATGCCGCCATCGCCCGCGCCCTCGGGCTGACGCAGGGGTCTGCGGCGGTGGCCGACGGCGACGGGCTGGAGGCGGAGCGCCTGACCCAGGCCCATTCCATTGCCTTCCAGCTGCTGCGCATGGCGGAGGAAAACGCCGATGCCCAGGGCCGCCGCGCCCTGCAGCAGGACGACCGCCTGCACGAGGATTCGGGCTCGTGGGAACAGCACCTGCGGCGCCTGCGCGACCAGGGGCTGGATGCCGCCGACATCGCCGGCGTGCTGCAGGCGGCGCGGGTGGAGCCGGTGCTCACCGCCCACCCGACGGAAGCCAAGCGCCAGACGGTGCTGGAACACCACCGGGCGCTCTACCTGCTGCTGGTCGACCGCGAGAACACCATGTTCACCCGCCAGGAGCAGGACAGCCTGCGGGATCGCATCAAGGGCGTGCTCGACCGCCTGTGGCGCACCGGCGAGATCTTCCTGGAAAAGCCCGACCTGTCGTCGGAACGCCGCCATGTGCTGCACTTCCTGCGCCACGTCTTCCCGGAAGTGCTGCCGGCCCTGCGGGCGCGGCTGCGGCAGGCGTGGCGGGCGGAAGGGCTCGACCCGGCGCTGCTGGCGGCCCATGCCGGCCGGCCGCAGATCACCTTCGGCTCGTGGGTGGGCGGCGACCGCGACGGCCACCCCTTCGTCACCGCCGACGTGACCGCCGAGACCCTGGCGGAACTGCGCACCGCCGCCCTCGACCTGCTGGCCGGCAAGCTGAAGGCGGCGGCGGTGCGCCTCAGCCTGTCCGACCGGCTGCAGCCGCCGCCCGACGAGCTGCTGACCGCCATCGCCCGCGCCGCCGTGCTGCTCGGCCCGGCGGGGGAGGCGGCGGCGGCGCGCAACCCCGGCGAATCGTGGCGCCAGTTCGTCAACCTGATGATCGCCCGCCTGCCCATCGGCGACGCCGGCTGCTATGCCCGCGCGGCGGAGCTGGACGACGACCTGGCGGTGCTGGAACGGTCGCTGCGGCATGTGGGCGCCCATCGTCTGGCCGATGACGAGGTGGTGCCGCTGCGCGACCTGGTGCAGACCTTCGGCTTCCACCTGGCCCGCCTGGACGTGCGCCAGAACAGCCGCTTCCACGAACTGGCCCTGAGCCAGCTGATGACCCGCGCCGGCCTCGACGGCGACGCCTACCTCGCCGCCGACGAAGCCGGCCGGCGGGCGGTGCTGGATGCCGAACTGGCCTCGCCGCGGCCCTTCACCCGCGCCGCCGCGTCGGTGGGGGCGCCGGAGGCCGATGCGGTGGTCGGCTGCTACCGCGTGCTGGCGCAGGAGGTGGAGCGTCACGGGGCCGACGGTCTCGGCGCCCTGATCGTCAGCATGACGCGGTCGGTGTCGGACCTGCTGACCGTCTACCTGTTCGCCCGCGAGGGCGGCCTGATGACCGAGTTCGAGGGCGCCGACGCCTGCCCGCTGAACGTGGTGCCGCTGTTCGAGACCATCGACGACCTGGACCGCAGCCCCGGCATCCTCGACGCCTACCTGTCGCATCCGGTGGTGCAGCACTCCCTGCGGGCGCAGGCGGCGGCGGCCGGGCTCGATCAGCCGCTGCAGCAGGTGATGGTGGGGTACTCCGATTCCAACAAGGACGGCGGCATCTGGGCCAGCCGCTGGGGTCTCTACCGGGCGCAGGAGGCGCTGGCGGCGGTGGGGCGGCGGCACGGCGTGCGCATCCGCTTCTTCCACGGCCGCGGCGGCAGCATCAGCCGCGGCGCCGGCCCCACCCACCGCTTCCTGCGCGCCCTGCCGCCGCGGGCGCTCAACGCCGACATGCGGCTGACCGAGCAGGGCGAGGTCATCTCGCAGAAGTACGCCAACCGCATCACCGCCGTGCATAACCTGGAACTGCTGGCTGCCGGTACGGTCGGTTCCACCGCCGCCCACCTGCGCGACGGCACGGGCGACGGCGACCACCCGCTGGCGCCGGTGATGGATCGCGTCTCCGCCGCCAGCCGCGG
Source organism: Caenispirillum bisanense (assembly GCF_039523075.1). Lineage (NCBI taxonomy): Bacteria > Pseudomonadati > Pseudomonadota > Alphaproteobacteria > Rhodospirillales > Novispirillaceae > Caenispirillum > Caenispirillum bisanense. The sequence goes on along the minus strand of NZ_BAAAEP010000008.1, from coordinate 91,398 downwards.
CGTGTACGAGGGGCTGCTGCGCACCGACGGGTTCATGGAGTTCTTCGCCGGCGCCACCCCCATCGACGCCATCGAGGCGGCGCGCATCGGATCCCGCCCCGCCCGCCGCACCGGCCAGCGCACGGTGGCCGACCTGCGCGCCATCCCGTGGGTGTTCTCGTGGAGCCAGGCGCGGTTCTACCTGTCGGGCTGGTACGGCGTCGGCAGCGCGCTCGCCGACCTGAAGGAGACGGCGCCGGACGACTTCGCCCGGCTGGTGGCCGCCACCTTCGACTGGGCGCCGCTGCACTACGTCATCAGCAGCGTCGCCACCAGCATCGCCACCGCCGACCGCGACATCATGCGCAGTTACGCCTCGCTGGTGCCCTCGGCGGCGGTGCGGGAGCGGTTCATGGGGCTGATCGAGGGCGAGTTCGACCGCATCGAGGCCATCCTGACCGAAATCTATCGCGGCCCGCTGGCCGACACCCGCCCGCGCATCCACCGCACCCTGGACCTGCGGCGGCGGCCGCTGGCGCAGCTGCACGCCCGCCAGGTCGATCTGCTGTCGCGCTGGCGGGCGGCCCGCGCCGCCGGCGATGCGGAGACGGCGGCGGTGCTGGAATCCCGCCTGCTGCTGACCATCAACGCCATCGCCGGCGGCCTCGGCGCCACCGGCTGACGGCGGGCGGCGGGCGTCGGGCTACAGCACCAGCGGGATCAGCGTCAGCACCACCAGCGCCAGCAGGCCGACCGACACCAGATTGATGAGGGCCCCGGTCTTCAGCATGTCGGCGACGGTCAGCTGGCCGGTGGCGAAGACGATGGCGTTGGGCGGCGACGCCACCGGCATCATGAAGGAACAGCCGGCCGCCAGGGCGACGGGGGCGCAGATCAGCACCGGGTCCACCCCCGCCAGCGCCGCGAAGCTGCCGGCCAGCGGCAGGAAGGTGGCGGCGGTGGCGGTGTTGGAGGTGATGTGGCTGATCAGCATGACCGCCACCCCGACCGCCGCCGCCGCCAGCCACACCGGCAGCAGCGCCAGCGGCTCCAGCGCCCCCGCCACCCAGGCCGACAGGCCGGAGCCTTGCACCGCCGCCCCCAGGCTGAGGCCGCCGCCGACCAGCACCAGCACGCCCCACGGCAGGCGGGCAGTATCCGACCAGTCGAGCACGAACTCCCGCCGGCTGGGGTGGACGGGGATGGAGAACAGCGCCAGCGCCGCCAGCACCGCAATGGCGGCGTCGGACAGTCCGCCGGGCGCGAGACCCTCCAGCAGCGGGCGGAAGATCCACAGGAAGGCGGTGGCGGCGAATACCGCCAGCACGATCTTCTCCCCCCGGCTCATGGGGCCGAGGGCGGCGACGGCGCGGCGGATTTCGTCGGCGGCGCCGGGGATCTCCCGCCGGGGCAGGCGGATCACCATGCGCGTCAGCACCAGCCAGGTCACCGCCAGCAGCACGGCGGCGAAGGGCAGGCCGACCAGCATCCACTGGCCGAAGCCGATCTCGATGCCGTAGGCCTCCTGCATGTAGCCGGCGAACAGGGCGTTGGGGGGCGTGCCGATCAGGGTGCCCATGCCGCCGATGTTGGCGCCGAAGGCGACGCCCAGCAGCAGCGCCACGGCAAAGCGGCGGTCGTCGCCGTCGCGGGCCACCATGGCGGAGACGGTGGCGGCGATGGGCAGCATCATGGTCGCCGTGGCGGTGTTCGACACCCACATGGACAGGCCGGCGGTGGCCAGCATGAAGCCGCCGACGATGCGGTCCTGGCGGGTGCCGACCAGCGACAGCACCAGCAGGGCGGCCCGGCGGTGCAGGTTCCACCGTTCCATGGCAATGGCGATGCAGAAGCCGCCGAGGAACAGGAACACCAGCGGGTTGGCATAGGGCGCGGTCGCCTCCGCCACGCCGGAAACGCCCAGGAACGGCAGCAGCGCCACCGGGATCAGGGCGGTGGCGGCGATGGGAATGGCCTCCCACACCCACCACGTCGCCATCAGCACGGTCACTGCCGCCACATGCCACGCTTCGACCGGCATCCCCTCCGGCGGCGGCAGCACCAGCATCACCCCGGCCGCCAGCGCCCCGCTCAGCAGCCCGATCATGCGCCGCAGGGCCGAGGGCGCGCGCGGGCTGGCGGGGGTGGCGGCGGTGCTGTGGGGCAGGGGAGCGGTGCCGGCGGTGGTCGGGGTTTCCGAGGCGGTCGTGGACATGCGGTAAAGGGCTCCCCGTCGTCAGGCTCGGCAGGGCGTGCATGGTAGGCAAAGCGGCGCCGCCTGACCAGGGCCGGCGGCGCGCCGGGGCCCGGCGGCGGCGGTGGCGGATCAGGGCGGTGCTTCGTCGGGGTGGCGGCCGTCGGGGTGGGCGACCGGCTCCTTCTCCATCAGGCAGGCGAGCAGGTCGCGGGCGCGGGCCAGCCGCTCGTGCCGCAGGCCGACCACCGGGAAGCTGCCGGCGGTGAGCACGCTGAGCACAGCGTTGACCTGTTCAAGCTCGTCGTCGACATCACCGCCGCCGCGACGGCGGGCGATGATGGCGTCGCGCATGGTGACCATGCAGCGCACCGCCTCCAGCACCTCGTCGTGATGGCGCTCCGGCTTTTCCTCCAGGATGCGGTCGAGGGAGCCGAGGGCGCTGCGGCAGTGGGCGTGTTCGTCGCTGTCATAGGGCAGCATGGCTACCTCCGCTCGCGGCTGTGGTGGAGATAGGGGCGGGGGTCGGCGGTGGAATCCATGCCCGCCCGCAGCATGGTGTGGCGCAGCAGCATGCCGCCGGCCAGGGCGGCCAGCGATCCGGCGGCGGACAGCTGATCGCTGCGGCGGTGCGGCGGGCGCAGCAGGTTGATGCCGTGGCAGGCCACCGGCACCACCACGCCAAGCAGCAGCGCCGCCCGGTAGGACATCGCCCAGCGGCCGTGCTCCAGCGGACCGTTGACGCCGGCCGCCGCCCGCTGCCGCCGCGCCATCATCGACGCCACCAGCTCGCACAGGGCGG
>NZ_BAAAEP010000008.1:52675-88389 GCF_039523075.1 Caenispirillum bisanense | reverse complement strand
CGCCGCCGACCACAGGGGGATGCTGGTGGCCGACAGCAGGCTGGCGGTATAGACGCTCATGCCGGCCCCGAGCCCCGCCGCCGGCACCTGCGCCAGCCCGACCAGCCGCCGCAGCCCCGGTATCCGGCCGGCGACCAGCTGGCCCAGCGCGACAAGGCCGCTGAACCCGCCGAAGCCGGAGAGGATCCACGACCCGATGGACATGGCCGAGGTCGGGCGGGCGATGCGCAGCATGTTGTAGAAGCGCGACGGCGTCTTCAGGTCGGCGATCAGCAGCGGCGTGCCGAGCACCGTGCCGATCAGCCCCAGAAGCCGGCCGTTGCGCACCAGCCGGCGCGGCGGGTGCGGCGACAGGCTGGCGAGGGTGCTGATGATCTGCGCCGAGCCGGCGATGCCGGCCAGCACCATGTAGCCGGAGATGCGCCAGTCGTAGGGCGGCGGCTTCAGCGCCGGCTGGTCGTAGTAGGTGGGGGCGGTGGCGGTGTGGTCGCCGTCGTCGCGGCGGGACCGCCGGTGGTGGGGGGTGAGAGCCTTCATGCCCGCCGCCCTCCCGCCAGCAGGGCGGCGGCGGCGAGGGCGAGGCCGGCCACCGTCGCCACCCCGGCGGCCAGGCCGGGGGCGATGCGGTCGGCCGGCCGGTCGGGCGCGGCGGGCAGGTTGTAGACCTCCGGCCGCTCGGTCAGCAGGAAGAAGGCGTTCAGCCGCTCCAGCCCGCCGGTGGCACCGGGACTGTCGGGGGCGCCGTAGAGGTAGGCGTCGGTGGCGCCGCGCCGGTGCAACTCCGCCACCCGCTCGTGCGCCCGTTCCACCAGGGTGTCGACCTCGCCGAACTGGATGGAGTCGGTGGGGCAGGACTTGGCGCAGGCCGGCTCCAGCCCGCCCTTCAGGCGATCGTAACAGAGCGTACATTTGTGCGCCTTGCCGTCGGCCGGGCTCAGTTCCACCACGCCGAAGGGGCAGGCCGGCACGCAGTAGCCGCAGCCGTTGCAGATGTCCTGCTGCACCACGACGGTGTCGAACTCGGTGCGGAACAGGGCGCCGGTGGGGCAGCTTTCCATGCAGGGGGCGTTGGCGCAGTGCTTGCACACGTCGCTCATCATCACCCAGCCGGCCTGGAACGGCGGGCCGATGTCGTTGCGCGGCGCCTTTTCAACGAACAGCACATGCCGCCAGGTGTCGGCCGACAGCTTCACCGTGTTGTCGTAGCTCATGCCCGACAGCGCCAGGCCGTCGGCGGGCAGGGCGTTCCATTCCTTGCACGCCACCTCGCAGGCCTTGCAGCCGATGCACAGGGTGGTGTCGGTGAAGAAGCCGTAGGACCGCCCCGCCTCGATGCGGGTGCCGGAGGTCAGTTCCGACTCGTCGGGGATCGGCCCCGGCAGCAGGGAGTCCGGGTAGTCGAGGGCTCGCGGATGGACGCCCATGTCACCTCCTGTCGGGGTCGCGGTTCAGCCGGCCGCGGCGCAGGCCGCAGGTCAGGGACTTGTTCTCGTGCATGCTGGTGTTGGGGTCGCCGACCATGGCGGTCAGTACATTGGCGATGTCGCCGGTGGCATAGCCCTGCCAGCCGAAGTGCCACGGCATGCCGATCTGGTAGACCACCCGGCCGTCGATGCGGAAGGGGCGCAGGCGGTCGGTGACCATGGCGCGGGTTTCGATCTCGCCGCGGGCGGTAGACAGCACCACCCAGTCCATGGTGGCGATGCCCAGGTCCGCCGCCAGCTCGGTCGGCACCTCGCAGAAGCCTTCCGGCTGCAACTCGGCGGTGGTGGGGACGGAGCGGGTGGGCGTGCCGCCGCAATGGTGCTCCACCAGCCGGTAGGTGGTCAGGGCGTGCGGGTGTTGCGGGTCGCCGGGGTCGTGCAGCGGGTTGTCCCAATGCTCCCACCGCTTGGCCGTGGGGCTGCCGCGCACGGCATAGAGCGGGTTGTCGACCGGCGATTCCACCGGCTCGTAATGGGTCGGCAGCGGCCCGTCCTTGAGGCCGGAGGGCACGAACAGCGAGGCGCGGCCGTCGGCGATCATGATGAACGGGTCGTGGCCGCTGATGGCGTCCATGCCCTGCGGCTTGGCGTCCCAGTCGGGTTCGTAGTCGGGGCGTTTCTCGGGCTGGAAGTCGGGGGTGTCGTGGCCGGTCCAGCGGCCGTCGTCCTCGCTCCACCAGATCAGCCGCTTGGCGTCGGACCACGGCCGCCCGGCGGGATCGGCGGAGGCGCGGTTGTACATCATGCGGCGGTTTTCCGGCCACGAGAACGCCCAGCCGAGATGGCTGCCGGGGCCGTTGTCGTCGTCGGGGCGGCGGGAGCGGGCGAGGTTGCGGCCCTTCTCGGGGTAGATGCCGGTGTAGATCCAGCAGCCGCAGGCGGTGGAGCCGTCGTCCTTCAGATCTTTGAAATCGGCGATCTGCGTGCGGTCGGGCCAGGTGTAGCCGTTGATTTCCTTCAGCACCGCCTCGGCGGAGGGTTCGCGGCGGTCGCCGTCCTCCTCGGGGTAGTCCCAGGTGAGGTTGCGGATGGCGATGTCGTGGGGGCGGTCGCTGTCGGCGTAAAGCTCCTTCAGCCGGCGGCCCAGGTGGTAGAAGAACCACAGGTCCGAGCGGCTGTCGCCGGGCGCATCCACCACCTTGTCATGCCACTGCACCAGCCGGTGGGTGTTGGTGAAGGTGCCGGGCTTCTCGCCGGCCAGGGCGGTGGGCAGCAGGAAGACCTCGGTGCCGATGTCCTCCGGCCGGGTCTTGCCGCTTTCGATGTCGTGGCCGCGATACCAGAACGACGCGCTTTCGGTCTCGGCGAAGTCGCGCACCACCAGCCAGTCCAGCTGCCCCAGGGCCCGCTGCACCAGATGGGAGTTGCTGGAGCCGACCACCGGGTTCTGGCCGGTCAGGAACAGCCCCTTCACCACGCCGTCGCGCATGGCGACGGTGAGCGGCAGCTGCGAATGGTCGCCGACGATGCGCGGCAGCCACTCGAACCCCCAGTCGGTGTCGGGCTGGGCGGCATCGCCGTACCACGCCTTCAGCAGGCTGACGGCATAGTCGGGGAAGTGGCTCCACCAGCCGGTGGGCGTCTGCTCGACGGCGATGTAGTCCGCGAAGCTGTCGTGCGGCTTGAAGGCATGCGGCTGCGGCAGGTAGCCGGGCAGCATGTTGTAAAGGGTGGGGATGTCGGTGGAGCCCTGGATGTTGGCGTGGCCGCGCAGGGCCAGGATGCCGCCCCCCGGCCGCCCGGTGTTGCCGAGCAGCGCCTGGATGATGCCGGCGGCGCGGATGATCTGCACGCCGGTGGTGTGATGGGTCCAGCCGACGGCGTAGCAGAAGGCGCCGGTGCGCTCGCGGCCGGAGTTCTTCGTCAGCGCCTCGCACACCTTCAGGAAGATGTCCTGCGGGCAGCCGGTCACCCGTTCCACCATCTCCGGCGTGTAGCGGGCATAGTGGCGGCGCATGATCTGGTAGACGCAGTTGGGGTGCTGCAGGGTGACGTCCTGCGGTACCTCGCCTTCGGTCAGGCGCTTGGTCTGGTCGTTGAAGGATTCGGTGGTGTTGACGTAGTGCTCGGCCAGCGACGACGGCACCGTCATGCCCTCGTACTGCCAGCTGTCGTAGGTGTAGCGGCGGCCTTCCTCGTCCCAGCCGGAGAACACGCCGTCCAGCTCGTCCGGCCCCTGGTAGCGGTCGTCGATGATGGTGGCGATGTTGGTGTAGGCGAGCGCGTAGTCGCGGAACCACAGGTCGTTTTCCAGGATGTGGCGGATGATGCCGCCCAGGAAGGCGATGTCGGTGCCGGTGCGGATGGGGGCGTGGATGTCCGACAGGGCCGAGGTGCGAGTGAAGCGCGGATCGACATGGATGAAGGTGGCGCCGCGCGCCTTCGCCTGCAGCACGAAGCGGAAGGCGACAGGGTGGCTTTCCGCCATGTTGGAGCCCATCACCACGATCACGTCGGAGTTGGCGAGATCCCACTGCGGCAGGGTGGCGGCGCCGCGGCCGTAGGTGGCGCCCAGGCTCGGCACCGACGACGAGTGGCAGACGCGGGCCTGGTTCTCGATCCACACCATGCCGAGGCCGCCGGAAAACAGCTTCTTGATGAGGTAGTTTTCCTCGTTGTCGAGCGTCGCTCCGCCCAGCGAGGCGATGCCGAGGGTGTGGTTGACGATGGTGCCGTCGGGCAGCCGGCGGACGAAGGTTTCGTCGCGGGTCTGCCTGGTCAGCCGGGCGATGCGCTCCATGGCCCAGTCGAGCGGCCGTTCCTCCCACTTCGTGCCGCCGGGCGGGCGGTAGAGCACGGTGGACAGCCGCTGCGGGCTGGTGAGCAGGCCGAAGGTGGCGGCGCCCTTGGGGCACAGGGTGCCCTGGTTGACGGGGCTGCGCGGATCGCCCTCCACATGGATGACCTTGCCGTCGCGGGCGTAGACCAGCTGACCGCAGCCGACGGCGCAATAGGGGCAGATGCTGGTGCCGACGGTGTCGGCGTCCTCCAGCCGTGGCCGCAGGTCGCGCGACAGCCGGCTTTGGGCCGCCGTGCCGTGGTGGGGCTCGCCCTTCAGCTGGCGCGGCACCGACCATTCGGCGACGAAGCCCTGCACGCGGTCGAGCAGGCCGTGACGGCGGACGCTGCGGGCGGCACGGCTCATGGGCCTGCCCCCGCGTCGGCCGCGTTAGCGGGCGGCAGGCGGCGCAGACGGTGGACGATGCCCGCCAGCAGGTCGGGGCTGTCCTCGTACTCCACCGCCACCCGGGTGCGGCTGCGTTGCAGCGGCGGCAGGTCCTGCGGCTCCACCGCGCAGGCGTGGGACAGCACGAACAGATGGGTGCCGCCGTCGGGCGCGGCGAGGCGGAAGCGGCCCTCCTGCACCACCGTGATGACGCCGCTGACCGTTCGCATCGCCGCTTCCCTCGCTGTGTGGTGTGGGGTGCGAACGTGTCGTGGCGAAAGAGGGTTCGCCGGTGTGCCGTTACCGCCGAGACCTTGCGGCCGATAGGATTATTCCACCCTGCATGATACAGTCCGCCGCGGGGAGTCGTGCCACGGGGGGAACCATGGCGGAAGGGGGAACGGGATCGCAGCACGAGGCGGGGCCGCGTCGCCGCGCCGGCGGCCTGACGTTCCGGGTCAACATCGCCACCGTGTTCACGGCGCTGGTGCTGGCCATCTGCGGCACCATCATCGCCTATACCTACGACCGCAACAGCGACGCGGTGCTCGACCTCGCCCGCAGCTTCATCGAAACCGCCGGCGATGCCGCCATCCGCCACACCGGCGACATGCTGCAGCCGGTGGGCTCGGCGGTCTCCACCGTGGCGGCCCTGGGCGCCAGCCAGCCGGAACTGGCCCGCAGCGAGCAGGTCTTCCCGACCCTGCTGGCGGTGCTGCGCGAACATCCGCAACTGCAGAGCGTCTACTACGCCTTCGAGGACGGCGGCCGTTTCCTGCAGGCTTTCGCGGTGCCGCCGGGCATCCGCCGCTACGGCCCCAACAACACCCCCATGCACCCGGACGTCGCCTATGCCCTGCGGGTGCTCGACTGGTCGGGGGAGGCGCCGACCGACCACTGGCGCTACCTCGCCGCCGACGGCACCGACCTGGGGGCGGAAGAGGCGGCGGAGATCAGCTACGACGCCCGCAAGCGCGACTGGTACCGCGCCATGCGCGATCAGGTGGCGGCCGGCAGCACCGCCCGCATGTGGACCGACGTGGTGGTGTTCACGTCCTCCAGCCTGCCGGGGGTGGCGCCGGTATCGCCCATGGTGGCGGCCGACGGTCGCTTCCTGGGCGCGGCGGCGGCCAACATCACGCTCGAAAGCCTGTCGGAATTCCTGCGCAGCCTGGTGGCCGGCACCTCGGGCGTCGCCTTCATCCTGGACGCCGAGGACCGCCTGATCGCCTTCCCCGACGCCGCCCGCACGGTGCGGCAGAGCGGCGGCAGCGTCGAACTGGTGCCCGGCGACCAGCTGGCGGAGCCGTGGATCGCCGAGGCGGTGCGCCGCCACCGCGGCACCACCGGCCGCAGCCATTACGCCTATGCGGTGGACGGGCGCGACTACTTGGCGACCTTCATCCCCTTCCAGGCCGACCTGGGGCGCGGCTGGGTGATGGCGGTGGTGGTGCCGGCCGATGACTTCGTCGGCGGCCTGCAGCGCACGACGCGCGAGATCATCGCCCTGTCGGTGGCGGTGGCGCTGGTCGGCATGGTGCTGATCGGCCTGTTCTCGCAGTGGATCAGCCGGCCGCTGCGGCAGATGGTGGCGGAGTTCGACCGCATCACCGCCTTCGACCTCAACGGCGATGCCGACCTGCGCTCCAACGTGCGCGAGATCAACGCCCTGGCGGGATCGCTGCGGACCCTGAAGACGGCGCTGCAGACCTTCGGGCGCTATGTGCCGAAGGAACTGGTGCGCGACCTCATCGCCTCCGGCCAGCCCATCACGCTCGGCGGCCAGTCGCGCCATGTGACCATCCTGTTCTCCGACATCGCCGGTTTCACCCAGCTGTCGGAGCGCATGCCGACCCGCGAGCTGATGCTGCTGGTGTCGGACCACCTGGACGCGGTGGCGCGGGCGGTGCTGGAAACCCACGGCACCATCGACAAGTACATCGGCGATTCGGTGATGGCCTTCTGGGGCGCGCCGGTGCCGGCGGAGGACCATGCCGCCAATGCCTGCCTCGCCGCCCTGCTGGCGCGGGTGCGGCTGGACGAGGTCAACCGCCGCGCCCGCGAGGCCGGCTGGCCCGAACTCACCACCCGCATGGGCCTGCACACCGACGCCGTGATGGTCGGCAACATCGGGTCGATGGAGCGCATGAGCTACACCGTCATGGGCGACGGCGCCAACGTGGCGGCCCGGCTGGAAGGCGCCAACCGCGCCTACGGCACCCGCATCATCGCCAGCCAGGCGGTGTTCCGCGACGCCGGCGAACGCTTCCTGTTCCGCCCGCTCGACCTGGTGGCGGTGAAGGGGCGGCGGGCGCCGGTGGGTCTGTACGAGCTGATGGGTGCCCGCACCGATGCGGTGCCCGGCATCATGGCCACCGCCGAGCAGCGCGAGCTGGCCGCCCTGACCGAGCGCGCCTACTACGCCTACATGGAACACGACTGGGCCGCCGCCGAGGCCGCCTATGGCGACATCGCCGCCCGCTTCCCCGACGATCCGCTGCCGGCCCTGTTCCTGCCGCGCATCGCCGCCTGGAAGACCTCGCCGCCGCCGGACGGCTGGACCGGCGTCCACGAACTGACGACGAAATAGGCCCTGGCGGCACCGGCGAAGCGGGCGGTAGGGTGGCGGCCCGCTAACCACCGTCCGCACCCGGAGCCTCGCCATGACCACCCCCGCCGCCGCTGCCACCGCCGCCGACAACCTCGCCTGGGAGCAGGAGAACGGCAGCGGCCTGCAGGCGCTGCTGGGCTACCGGCTGGTGGCGTGGGAGCCGGACCGGGCGGTGGTGGAGCTGGAGGTGGGGCCGCAGCACCTCAACCGCGCCGGCGTGCTGCACGGCGGGGTGCTGACGACGGTGCTCGACACCGCCAGCGGCTATGCCGGCTGTTTCTGTCCGGTGCCCGGCCACATCCGCCGCACCCTGACCCTGTCGCTGACCACCAACTACCTCGGCCAGATGAGCACGGGCGTGCTGCGGGCGGAGGCGCGCAAGCGCGGCGGCGGGCGCAAGCTCTACTTCGTCGATGCGACCGCCACCGACGCCGACGGCCGCGTCATCGCCACCGCCACCGGCACCTTCCGCTATCATCGCGGCAGCGAGGCGGAGGAGGGGCAGCCGCGCCCGTAGGCGCCGCCCGCCGACCGCCGCTGCCGGGCGCGCTTACACCGCCTTGGAGTGGCGCTGTTCGCCGGCCTTCAGGTACTGGTCGAACTTGGCCGCCACGGCGCGCACCAGCGGGCGGCCGTCGTCGGTGACGGTCAGGCGCCAACCGTCGCGCTGGACCACGCCGTCGCCTTCCAGGTCGGACAGGGCCGCCACCTCGTCGGCGAAGTGGTCGGGGCTGACGCCGTAGGGCGCCGCCACCGCTTCCAGGTCCACCGCCAGATCGCACATCAGGCGTTCGATCACCGCCCGGCGCAGCTTGTCTTCCTCCGACAGGCCGCGGCCGCGGGTGGTGGGCAGCAGGCCGTCGTGGACCATGCGCTGATAGGCGTGGATGCCGCCCTCGTTTGCCACATACCCCTGCGGCAGCGAGCCGATGCCCGAGGCGCCGAAGCCGATCAGGGTGGAGGCGGTGTCGGTGGTATAGCCCTGGAAGTTGCGGTGAAGCGTCGCCTCGTTCAGGGCCTTGGCCATCTCGTCGTCGGGGGCGGCGAAGTGGTCGAGGCCGACGGCGACGTAGCCGTGCTTGCGCAGACGCTCCTGCGCCGCCTCGTACTGGCTCCAGCGTTCGGCCATGCCCGGCAGGGCCTCTTCCGGCAGCAGGGTCTGGTGCTTGCGCATCCACGGCACATGGGCGTAGCCGAACAGGCTGATGCGGCGCGGCGCCAGGGTGACGGCCTGGTCGATGGTCTCCACCACGCTTTCCGTCGTCTGGTAGGGCAGGCCGTAGATCAGGTCCATGTTCAGTTCGGTGATGCCGTGCTTGCGCAGGAAGCCGGCGACCTCGTCCACCATCTCGTAGGGCTGGATGCGGTTCACCGCCTCCTGCACCTTGCGGTTGAAGTCCTGCACGCCGAGACTGGCGCGGGTGACGCCCGCCTCGCGCATGGCGATGACGTAGTCCTCGTTGGCGGTGCGCGGGTCCAGTTCCACCGCCACCTCGGCGTCGGCGGTCAGGTCGAAGTGCTGGCGCACCTTGTCCATGGTGCGCTTGAAGTCCTCGGCCGTCAGGATCGACGGCGTGCCGCCGCCGAAGTGGACGTGCCGCGCCTTGAAGCGGCCGGGCAGGCGGGCCGCCACCAGATCCACCTCGGCCAGCAGCGCCTCCAGGTAGACGGCGATGGGGTCATAGCGCTTGGTGATCTTGGTGTGGCAGCCGCAGAACCAGCACATTTCCGCGCAATAGGCGATGTGGAAATACAGCGACAGCTCTTCCGTCGGCGGCAGCTCGGCCAGCCACTTGCCGTAGGTCTCGCCGCTCACCTGCGGAGTGAAGTGCGGAGCGGTGGGGTACGACGTGTAGCGCGGCAGGCGCAGGTCGTACTTCTCGACGAGATCGTGTCGCATGTTTCCTCTGTGCTCTGTGGGCGCCGACGGTCGACGCCGAGGCTTTCGTCCCGGTGCGGGGGCGCTATAGTAGCGCGTCGTCCACGGGAGGTTCCATGCCTCGTTTTTCTGCCAATCTGTCCACGCTGTTCACCGACCGGCCGTTTCCCGACCGCTTTGCCGCCGCCGCCGAGGCGGGGTTCAAGGGGGTGGAAATGCAGTTCCCCTATCACCTCGACCGTGACGCGGCGGCCGCTGCCCTGGCGGACCACCGGCTGTCCATGGTGCTATGTAATGCTCCGCCCGGCGATTGGGAAGCCGGCGAACGCGGCCTTGCCGCCCTGCCGGGGCGGGAGGAGGAATTCCGCGACGGCCTCGACCTGGCGCTGGAGTGGTGCCGGGCGCTGCGCTGCCCCAACCTGCACGTCATGGCCGGCATCGTCGACGAGGACGACCCCGAAGCCCTGGACGCCGCCTATGACACCTACCTGCGCAACCTCGGCTATGCCGCCGCGCAGGCGCAGGTGCATGGGGTGAAGGTGCTGATCGAGCCCATCAACGGCATCGACATGCCCGGCTACTTCCTGCAGCGGCCCGACGATGCGGTGCGGGTGCTGGACGAGGTCGACCACGACAACCTGTTCCTGCAGTTCGACATCTACCACGCCCAAATCACCCAGGGCGGCCTGACCGACTTCCTGGAGGCCAACCTGCACCGCATCGCCCACATGCAGGTCGCCGGCGTGCCCGGCCGGCATGAGCCCGACGCCAACGGCGAGATCAATTTCCCCTATCTCTTCAACCTCATCGACGCCCACGGCTATGCCGGTTGGGTGGGCTGCGAGTACCGCCCGCGCATCAACACCCTGGCCGGCCTGCGGTGGGCGCGGGAATGGGGGATTGGGCTTGATCGGAAGGCGTAGTACGATCGTCGCGAGACATGGGGAAGGCGCCGCTACCGCGCCGGGAGAGGAGTGAAGGGTTCCGTGGCAGCTGACAACGACAAGGCCGCCAAGCCGCCGCCCGCCCAGGGCGGCGGCAGTGAACGGCGCGTGTGTCCCGAACTGCGGCAGCAGGCCCAGAAGGGCTATGAAGTCCTGCTGGCGCTGCTGGAGAAGGCCGGCCACAGCGAGTTCATCGACAAGCTGGGCAACCGCCGCCGCGTCGACGACGTGCTGGGCGAACTGCCGGAAGTGGTGCCGGCCCTGCTCGATATGGTGTGGGAACTGCGCGACTCGCCGCAGTTCCGCCCCTTCTTCCAGGCAGAGGGCGGCGGCGGCACCGTCACCGACCGCGAAACGCCCATCGCCCCCTGCGGCCGCACCTTCGCCGAAGTGGTCCGCGCCCACCTCATGGGCGCCGCCCGCATCTACATGGACCGGCTGGAAAAGGCCTGGGCCATCAAGGAAGCCAAGCGCGAGGCCGCCCGCCACGCCAAGGAGCAGGCCCGCGAGCGCAAGAGCCTGGGCGGCCGGCTCAGCCAGGCGACCCGCAAGCTCATCGCCGGCGAGCAGACCTTCGAGCCCGCCGACTTCCGCGAGAAGTACCCCGGCTATGGCGTCTACCTGCTGATCAAGCCGTACCTGCGCGAGGAATGGCAGTTCACCATGGTGCGCGCCTACGCCCGCCTGCGCACCCGCCAGGCGGAGGCGCTGGGCTCGCTCATCACCTTCTTCCGCACGCCGGAGGAACTGGAGCCGGTGCTGGCGCTGAAGAGCGCCGACATCTCCGTGGTGCGCGGCGTCGCCCGCGCCTTTGCCGAAGTGCGCAACGGCGTCGGCGTCGCCACCGGCGCCAAGCCGCGCTCGAAGGTCAGCGCCGCCGAGCAGCGCCGCCTGGACGAGATGGAGCCCGCCATCGCCGCCCTGGAAAGCCGCACCTTCGAGGCGCTGGTGACCGAGCATTCGACCGGCCTTGAGACCATCCTCAAGCAGGGGGCCAACGTCGACACCCTGGTGCGCCGCCTGACGCCGGTGTTCGGCGACGAGATCTGGCGCCTGTTCGCCGAGCCGCACCGCCTGCGCAACGTGCTCAACGTGCCGGAGCATGTGGCGCCCGCCCTCGGCCGGCTGGCCCAGCACGTGCCGCCGGTGATCAGCCGCATGATCGAGCAGATCGCCAACCGCGAATTGGGCCGCGACCTCATCCTCTTCGCCGCCGAGGAACTGGGCGAGGAGACCTTCGCCGCCTACGTCAACGACGAGGAGCGGCTGAAGATCTGGCAGGCCATTCCGGGCAAGTTCAACAACGCCTTCAACTACCAGCCCGACGCCCTGCCGGGGCAGGGCAGCGTGCGCAACGCCGAAGACCTGCGCATGGTCTGCGCCGGCCTGTTCGAGTCGCTGCGCAAGGGCCAGCTGGAAAAGTTCGGCTGACCGGACGGCGGGGCAGGACGACGGGTTGGGGCGGCGCCTACTGCGCCGCCACCCCGTTGGCCACCGTGCGCTGGGTCTGCTCGCCCAGGCCGGTGATGCCGAGCCGCATGGTCGCGCCTTCGCGCAGGTAGACGCCACGGCCAAGGCCGGTGCCGGCCGGTGTGCCGGTCAGGATCACGTCGCCCGGCAGCAGCGTGAAGAAGCGGCTGAGGTAGCTGACGATGTGGGCCACCGGGAAGATCATGTCGGCGGTGGTGCCGTCCTGCATGCGGGTGCCGTCCACGTCCAGCCACACCTTCAGGGCCTGCGGGTCGGGCACCTCGTCCGCCGTCACCAGCCAGGGGCCGAGGGGGCAGAAGTTGGGGCAGGACTTGCCCTTGATCCACTGGCCGCCACGGTCGAGCTGGTAGGAGCGTTCCGACACGTCGTTGGCGACGCAGTAGCCGGCGACGTGGGACAGGGCGTCCTGTTCCCGCACGCCATAGGCGCGGCGGCCGATGACCACCGCCAGTTCAGCCTCCCAGTCGCTCTTGATGGAGCCGCGCGGCAGGTGGATGGGGTCGTCGGGGCCGCACAGGGCGCTGGTGTGCTTGCTGAAGACGATGGGCTCCGGCGGCGTCGGGGCGCCGGTTTCGGCCGCATGGTCGCGGTAGTTGAGGCCGATGCACAGGATGTTGCCCACCCCCGCCACCGGCGGCCCGAGGCGGGTGTCGGCCGGCACCGCCGGCAGGCTGGCGGGGTCGAGGCCGCGCAGGCGGTCCCAGTCGGCGGCGGTCAGGCGGGCGGGGGCGATGTCGTCCACCACCGCGGACAGGTCGCGGATGGTCCCGTCGCGGTCCAGCAGGCCAGGTTTTTCGGCCTCGGGCGGGCCCCAACGCAACAGCTTCATGATCGTCTCCGACGTGGCAGCAGGCGCGCCACTATAGCAACGGCAGGGCCCGGCGCAGAAGTCGCCAATGGTCAGGGGCGGGTGCCGGACGTGGCAGAGGCTTCACCCCCGCCCCATGTCAGCGCCATGCGACTGTTGTGTGACGAGATGCTGGGCGGCCTCGCCCGCTGGCTGCGGGCGGCGGGCTACGACGCCGCGACTCCGGTGCCCGGCGACGACGACCGCCGGCTGATCGCCCGCGCGGCGGTGGAGCAGCGGCTGTTCCTCACCCGCGACCGGCCCATCGTGCAGCACAAGGCGGCGGCCGGGCTGGTGGTGCTGCTGGAGTCGCAGCACCTGGACGCCCAGGCGCTGGAGCTGCGCCGGCGGCTGGCGGTGGACTGGCTGGCGGCACCCTTCACCCGCTGCCTGCGGTGCAACCTGCGACTCGATCCGGCACCGCCCCAGGCCCTGACCCGCGCGCCACGGCAGGCGCAGGCCCTGGCGGGGCCGTTCCGCCTGTGCCCGGGGTGCGGCCGCCTGTACTGGCCGGGCAGCCACGCCCGCCGCATGCGGGCGCGGCTGGAGGCCTGGGCGGCCGGTCTTCAGGGCGACGGCTGACGCCCTCAGGTGAGGGCGTCGATCTCCGTCTCGGTCAGGTTGCCGGGCACGATGGTGACCGGGATGCGCAGCTTGCCGGCATTCTTGCCGGTCAGCGCCTGCACCAGCGGCCCCGGCCCGTCGCCGCCGATGGCGGCGCCGAGCACGAGGACGGAAATGTCCTCGTCTTCCTCGATCAGGGTGAACAGTTCCTCGCGCAGGGTGCCTTCGCGCACGATCAGTTCCGGCCGCTGGCCGGAACAGGCGTGGACGGTGGCGGCCAGCTGCTGCAGGCGGCGTTCGGCATCCTCGCGCGCCTCCTGCTGCATCAGGTTGCCGACGAACATCCAGTGGCCGCCTTCCGCCGGCTCCACCACCGACAGCAGGGCGACGCGGCCGCCGCTGCGGGCGGCGCGGCGCGCGGCGAAGCGGGCGGCGGCATGGAGTTCGGGACTGTCATCGACCACCACCAGGAACGTTCGGCGGCGGGCAAGGGGGCGGCTGAGCGACGCGGCTTCGGTCGGCACGCCGCCGAGGGGAACCTCGACATGCATGGCTGATCTCCTCCCAGAGCAGTGGGCCGCGTTTTTCCGGCTCCATTGGTGTGCCGATCATGATGGCGACGCGCCCGGCGGATGACAAACGGATTGCCGCCGGACACCACCATTTCACGGGACGCCCATCCAACAGGCGTGGCCCCAGCCCCGAAGTTCGGCGCAAGGAGGATAACAACAGGGCGGGAGGGTCGGGAACTGAATCCTGTGCTGCAGCGCACGCCGCGGCTGTATCGCAGCGGCGAAGTTCGCGCCTACAGAACCGGCGGCAGGCCGAGGCTGTACAGCTCGTCCGGGCGCGAGACCAGGTCGTAGAGCAGCTTGCCGGCCACCGACAGCACGATCAGGGCGAGCAGGCTGCGCATCTGCTCGGCATTCAGCTTGTAGCCGAATCGCGCCCCCATCTGCGCTCCCACCACGCCGCCAGCCAGCAGGATGACCGCCAGCACCGCGTCCACCGCCTGGTTGGCGCTGGCCTGCAGCCAGGTGACGTTGGCGGCGACGAAGATGATCTGGAACAGCGACGTGCCGACCACCACCGCCGTCGGCATCTCCAGCAGGTAGATCATGGCCGGCACCATGATGAAGCCGCCGCCCACCCCCATGATGGCCGACAGCACGCCGACGAAGGCGCCGATGGCCAGCGGCGGAATGACGCTGATGTAGAGGCGGGAGCGGCGGAACCGCACCTTCAGGGGCATGTTCTGGCCCCAGGCGTGGCGGTGCACCTTGCGCGCCGGCGGGCGCCGGCCGCCGCGGCGGCGGCGCATCTGCTGCAGGCTCTCGTACAGCATCAGCCCGCCGATGATGCCGAGCATGATGACGTAGAGGATCTGCACCACCGTCTCGACCTGGCCGAGTCGCCTCAGGATGGCGAACAGCCAGACGCCGAGCGATGATCCGGCGACGCCGCCGGCCAGCAGCACCAGCCCCATCTTGACGTCGACGTTGCCGCGCCGCCAGTGGGCCAGCACGCCGGAGACCGAGGCGCCCACCACCTGGTTGGCGCCGGTGCCGACGGCGACGGTCGGCGGAATGCCGAGGAAGATGAGCAGCGGCGTCAGCAGGAAGCCGCCCCCGACCCCGAACATGCCCGACAGCACGCCCACCAGCCAGCCGACCCCGAACAGCACGAGGACGTTCTCGGTCATGTTGGCGACGGGCAGGTAGATGTCCATGAAGGGCGGCGGCAGTCGGCGGGCGGTGAGCGGGGAAGGAAGGGCGGGGCGGGCGGCTCGACGGCGACGCGCGCAGACGACGCTACCCTGTTCCGCGCCGGCTGCCTAGCCTGCACGGACGGGCATCGGGGGGAGGCGGCGGGGCCGGACGGCTGGGGCCGGACAGCCGGGGGAAGACGGTCAGCCGGCCTCGATGGCGCCGCCGGCCCGGTACCACGCCATGATGCCGCCTTCCAGCCGGTTGATCTCGCCCTGATAGCCGGCGGCCTTGAGCGCGAAGGAGGCCGGCGCGCACCGCATGCCGCTGGCGCAATGGATCACCAGGTGCTGGTCCGGGCCCACCGCCGGCACCGCCGTCGGATCGAAGCTGGACAGCGGCACCAGGGTCGAGCCGGGGATGTGGGCCTGGGCGTATTCGCCGGGCTCGCGCACGTCGACGATGACGGCACTGCCTTCGGCAACCCACTGCATCACGTCCTCGGGGCTCGCCATGCGGATGGTGGCCATGTGTG
The DNA here is from genome assembly GCF_039523075.1 of Caenispirillum bisanense. Classification (NCBI taxonomy): domain Bacteria; kingdom Pseudomonadati; phylum Pseudomonadota; class Alphaproteobacteria; order Rhodospirillales; family Novispirillaceae; genus Caenispirillum; species Caenispirillum bisanense. Next base: position 73,162 of record NZ_BAAAEP010000008.1, on the reverse strand, counting down.
CGGGACTCCCTGCGCTGAAACTGAACCAGGGCAGGACAATGGGCGCAGCCGCAGCCGGAGGCAAGGGGTCAGCGCGGCCCGTCGGGGCGGGAGCCGGGCCGGGCCCCGCCTCCCGGCGGCGGCTGGCGCGGCTCGGCGATGGCGAACATCAGCGCCAGGGTGGCGAAGACGACGCTGGTGCCTGTCAGCGCCCCCACCGGCCCCATGCGCGGCAGCAGCAGCGTGTCGGCCAGCAGCAGGCCGAGGCCGCCGCCGCCCGCCGCACAGGCCAGCATGGTGCCGAGCGCCGGGCCGCGGGCCAGCGGCCGTTCATCCACCGCCAGCTTGAGCAGCACCGCCACCGCCGCCCCGGCCGCCAGCGCCGGCGGCAACAGCAGCAGCAGAGCGAGCACGAGCATCCGCGCCTCCCCCTCCAGTCCGGCCTCGGCCAGCAGGGCGGCGGCGGCCATGGGCAGCAGGGCGGCGGTGACGCTGGTCAGCGCCGCGGCGCCGAAGGTGGCGGCCAGCCGGCGCAGGGTGATGGGCAGGGTGGCGAGCGGACCGCTCAGCCGCCCGCCCAGCCACACGCCGCCGGTCAGGCCGAGCAGCAGGGCGGTGGCGGAGAGCGGCCAGGCCGGGCTGCCGCCGGCGCCGCCGGCCAGCACGATGCCGCCGGGGGCCGCCAGCACCGCCACGGCCGCCCCGCCGCAGGCGAGCGCCACGGCGTAGAGGCCGAGCCGCAGCCGGCTGCCGCCCACGGAAAGGTTGTCGTCGGGAAGGCCGTCTCGGGGCATCGGGCGCCCTCGTTCAGGGGGTGCGCAGCGGCGTGTTTCGCCGCCGCGGCGACCGCCCTATTATGGGGGCCGCACCTTCGCGAGGAAAGGGAGAAGCCCGCCCATGACCACCGCCGCCCCGCCGGTCGTCCTTGATGTCCGCGGCCTGCAATGCCCGCTGCCGATCCTGCGGACCAAGAAGGCGCTCAACACCATGGCGCCCGGCACGCTGCTGGAAGTGCAGGCGACCGACCCCGGCGCCGTCGCCGATTTCCGCAGCTTCTGCAGCCAGACCGGCCACACCCTGGAACACCAGTCGGAGGAGGGCGGCGTCTACCTGTTCCACATCCGCCGCGCCACCGCCTGACCGGCGCGCGAGAAACTTCCGTGGCGCATGCGCGCTCCGCTTGCAGGCGCGCAAGGCGGCGGTAGAATGCCGCCGAGGAGAGTGAGGGAGGGGACATCATGGCCATGCTGCTTGCGCAGATCACCGATACCCATGTGATGGCGGCGTCCGACGATCAGGTGCGCGGCGTCGACCCGTCGGCCCGCCTGCTGACGGTGGTGCGGACGCTGAACGCGCTCGATCCGCGGCCCGACCTGGTGCTGGTCACCGGCGACCTGACCGCCGACGGCGGCCCGGACGACTATGCCCACCTGCGCGGCATCCTCGGCCAGCTGGACATGCCCTACTACGTGCTGCCCGGCAACCACGACGACCGCGAATGCATCCGCGCCGCCTTCCGCCAGGACGGCTATCTGCCCGCCACCGGCTACCTCAACTATGTGCTGGAGGGCTATCCGCTGCGCATCGTGGCGCTGGATACCCTGCACGACGGCCATCCCGGCGGCCGCCTCTGCCTCGACCGCCTGCAGTGGCTGGAAACGACGCTGGCGGAGGAACGCGACGCGCCGACCCTCATCGCCATGCACCACCCGCCCTTCGTCACCGGCCTGGCCGCCTTCGACCGCGATCCGCTGGAAGGGGCGGATGCCTTCGCCTCCATCGTCGCCGGCAACCGCCATGTGGAACGGGTGCTGTGCGGCCACCTGCACCGGGCGGTGTCCACCCGCTGGCACGGCCTGACGGTCAGCGCCGCGCCCGCCACCGCCTTCGAGATCGCGCTCGACCTGCGGCCCGGCGCCGGCTTCAGGGCGTCGCGCGGCTCCACCCCCGGCTATCAGCTGCACATGCTGACCAGCGGCGGCCTCGTCACCCACACCGCCTATCTCTGACGGGCCGGCGGCCGTCGGGTCAGGTCGCGGCGTCGTCGTCGCCGATCATGCCGCGGTAGGCGTGCCACGAGGCATGGCCGGCCAGCGGCAGCATGACGATGAGGCCGATGAAGAAGGTGGCCATGCCGGCGAAGGTGATGACGGCGATCATCGCCGCCCATCCGATCATGACGCGGGCATTCTTGCGCACGGCCTCGACGCTGGCCGCCATGGCGAACACGGCGGAGGTGTCGGGGCGGTGCAGCAGCATGGGCAGCGCCACCACCGAGATGGTGAAGGCCACCGCCGCCAGCGCGCCGCCGACCAGCGTGCCGACCAGCAGGAACAGCGGCGCCTGCGGGGCCATCAGGATGTCGACGAAGAAGGTCGCCATGTTGGGCGGCGCGGCGTTGTAGAACATGGCGAAGATCAGCAGCGCCAGCATCAGCCAGATCATGTAGAGGATCATGAGGACCAGCCCCATGCTGGCCAGCTGCACCGGATTGCGGCGGAAGGCGGCCCAGCACATGCCAAGGCGCACCGGCTCGCCGGTCTCGCGCCGCCGGCTGGCCTCGTAGAGCCCGACCGCCAGCACCGGCGCGACCAGCAGGAAGCCGCCCACCAGCGGCAGGATCAGGCTCGCCATGCCCAACTGCGACAGGCCGACGACGATCAGGTAGGCCAGCCCCGTGAAGGCAGCGCCGTAGGCAAGGCTGACGCCGGGATGGGCGACCAGGTCACGCCAGCCGGCCGCCAGCCACAGGCTCGACTGGTCGACGGTGACGCTGCGGATGTTGGGGTAGGGGCGACCCTCCAGCCAGACCCGATGGGGATCGGAGCGGTCGCGGTGCAGGCTGGGGTGGCTGTAGATGGCGCTCATGGGCAGTCTCCTCCCACGGTGGTGCCGATGCGGGATGCGCCGCCTCTGCGGGCCGGGCGTCATCCTGCTCCCTACGGCCTAGCGTGCCATATCTGCGGTTGAATAAAACAAGTATTCGCCGCCTGGACTTTCGCTCCTGCGGTAAGTGACTGAACATGCCGCAAATAGCCGAAAGATCAGGGGGCAAACACGCCGTCAGCTGAAGTCGGACGGGCGGTCTTCGATGGCCGCCAGGGCGGCAAAGCGGCTGTGGTAGTTGTTTTCCAGCGTGCCGTCGACGGGCGGCGTGCCACGGCACAGGCCGCCCAGGATGGCCGTCACGTTGCCGTCGGCGACTCCAAGCGGCAGCAGCAGCTTGGTGTGCAGCACGCCGCCGCCGCCGGTCAGCGGCACCACGGTGCGGTAGAAGTGGACGACCCGGTCGCGCACCACGCTTTCCAGCACCCGGCTGACCACGTCCAGCTCGTGACCGCCGAGGATGTCCTCCAGCCACCGGCCTCCGGTCTGGTCGCCGTAGCGATCCTGCAGCGCCTCGCCCACCGTGTCGAAGCGGAAGCGCAGGCCGCTTTCGGTCTGCGCGGCGTCCTTCTCGACGCGGAAGAGGATGACGTGACGGCGCACGTCCTGCGGCAGCTCGGCAAGGCGGATGGCGCCCGGCAGCGGCATGGCGAGGTCGCCGCGCGTCTCCACCCAATAGCGGAACAGGGTCTTCAGGCGCGGCTGGTCGATTTCCGGCGCGAAATGCATGACATCCACCCTTCCGTTGTTTCACCCGCCCCGCCGCGGACGCGGACGATGGTCCAAGTATGAAGGGCGGGGCGGGGAAATCAACGCGAGAGAGAGGGGAAGGGCAGGAATGTCAGCACTTTAGAACCAACATGGCAGGCCCGGAGGCCTCCGCCCGCCGGCCGCCTCAGCCGGCGGCGGCGGCGGCGAGGCCCCGCACGGTACGGGCGGCGCGGGCGGTGGCCCGGGCGGCGGCGCCACGTTCGATGGCTTCCCGCAGCTTGCGGATGGCCTTGGTCTCGATCTGGCGGATGCGCTCCGCCGTCACGCCGTAGAGCGAGGCCAGCGCCTGCAGGGTGTGCGGCCGCTTGGTCAGGTAGCGGCGGGCGAGGATGGTGCGCTCGCGCTCGTCCAGGATGCCCAGGGCCTCGCGCACGCGGGCGCGGCGCCAGCGGCCTTCCTGGTGCTCGGCCAGCGCCGCCTCGGGCGTCGGGCGGCCGTCGGCCAGGGTGTCGAGCAGGGTGCCGGTGCGGCCGTCGTCCTGGTCGCCGGTCGGGTGGTCGAGCGACAGGTCGCCGCCGGACAGCCGCTGGGTCATGCGCACGATGTCGGCCGGCTGCACCTCCAGCCGGTCGGCCAGGGCGCGGATGTCGGTGTCGGTCAGGCGGTCGGGCTGCAGGCCCATCTGCCGCGTCACCTTGGCGAGGTTGAAGAACAGCCGCTTGTTGCCGGTGCCGGTGCCGATCTTCACCAGCGACCAGTCCTGCAGCAGGTGGTTGAGGATGGCGGCGCGGATCCACCAGCGGGCATAGGTGGCGAAGCGGAAGCCCTTGTCCGGGTCGAAGCGGCGCAGCGACTGCAGCAGGCCGATGTTGCCCTCGCTGATGAGGTCCGACAGCGGCATGCCCTGGCCACGGAACTGGCGCGCCACCTTGGGCACCAGGCGCAGGTGGGCGGCCACCAGCCGGTGGGCGGCTTCCAGATCGCCATGATGAACCCACGCGGCGGCGTAGCGCTGCTCTTCCTCTTCCGTCAGCACCGGCTGGGCGTGGATGGCGGCGAGGTAGCTGCGCAGGCCCCCGGCGCTGTCATCGCGCGGGTCCGGCAGCCGCAGCGGCGGCAGCTGGCCGTCGGTGGAGGGCATGGTCATGATCCGAACTCCTGTTGCGAGGGCGGGAAATATCCTGTCGCGTCCCGAACTTGGGCGTAGCCAAATCGGCGATCAAGCCCTTTTTCGGCGGTTTTCGGATTATGAATGCAGTATGAACCGCAATAGGCGTTTTTCGGTCGTTTTCGGGCGTGGAGTGATCCATCGGCGGGGGAGGAGCCGTACCACGGCCAGTCCTTCAACCGACGCGAGCCACCGCCATGCCGCAGCTGCGCCCGTCCTTCCTCGCCCCCTGCCTCGGCCTTGGTGCGCTGGTGGCTGCCGTTCATCCGGCGGCTGCCGCGCAGCCCGACCCGCTGGCGCTGTATGGGCCGCGCATCGTCTATGACGTCGAACGCAACGGCGCCGTCATCGGTCGCCACGAGGTGACGTTCACCGCCGCCGGCCCCGCCGGGGATGTGGTGGCGGAGGCGGCCAGCACAATGACCGTAACTCTTCTCGGCCTGCCGCTCTACCGCTTCACCTACCGCTCGCGCGATGTGTGGCGCGACGGGGTGCTGGCGCAGCTGGACGCCGTCACCGACGACGACGGCAGCCGCAGCACCGTCACCGCCCGCCGCGACGGCGACGGGCTGGTCATCGACGGCAGCCTGGGGCGGCTGACGGCGACCGGCCCGCTGTTTCCCACCAACCACTGGAACGCCGCCGTGCGCGGCTCCGACCAGGTGCTCAACACCATCACCGGCGGACTGAACGCCGTCACCATGACCGCCGCCGGGCGGGAGACGGTGGCCACCCGCCAGGGGCCGGTGGAGGCGACCCTGTGGACCTATCGCGGCGACCTGACCGCCGATGTCTGGTACGACGACGCCGGCCGCTGGGTGGGCTTGCGCTTCCCGGCCCGCGACGGCTCCACCATCACCTACGTCTGCCGCCAGTGCGGGCTCGACCGGCCGGCGGCGGCAAGTCCGCAGCCGCAGCCGGCGGGCGAAGGCGGCGCATCATGAGGCGTCGCCGCTCCTCCGCCCACCGCATCGCCTGGATCACCGGTGCCGGCAAGGGACTCGGCCGGGCGCTGGCGCTGGAACTGGCGGCGCGGGGCGTCACCGTCGCCGCCTCCGCCCGCTCGGAGGAAGACCTCGCCCGCCTTGCCGCCGAGGACAGCCGCATCCGCCCCTATCCCCTGGACGTGACGCAGGAGACGGCGGTGCAGGCGGTGCGGGCGGCCATCGAGCAGGACCTGGGGCCCATCGACCTGGCGGTGTTCAACGCCGGCACCCACCTGCCGGTGCGGGCGGAGGCGCTGACCAGCGCCCCGTTCCGCACCCTGGTGGAGGTGAACCTGATGGGCGTCGTCCACGGGCTGGCGGCGGTGGTGCCGGGCTTCATCGCCCGCCGGCGCGGTCATGTGGTGGTGACGGCCTCGGTCAGCGGCTACCGCGGGCTGCCCACCGCCGCCGCCTATGGCGCCACCAAGGCCGGGCTGATCAACCTGTGCGAGGCGCTGAAGCCGGACCTGGAGCGGCATGGCGTGGCGGTGTCGGTGGTTAATCCCGGCTTCGTCCGCACCCCCCTGACCGACAGAAATGATTTCCCCATGCCCTTCCTGATGGAACCTGATGAAGCAGCAAGGCGTATGGCTGACGGTATCGAGGCGGGGCGCTTCGAGATCGTATTTCCCACTCGCATGGCATTACTGATGAAACTGGTGTCGTTACTGCCGTCGTCGTTGTTTTTCGCCCTTACGCGGCGCATGGTGCGGCAGTCGTGATGCCGACGGTGGCCATTATGCAGGAAGCAGCCGGTGCCGGCCCGCAGCAGGCGGGGCTGGCGCGATACATCGCCGTTCTGGAGCGGCTGACGCCCGAAACCCTGCCCGAGCTGCGGCAGGTGACGGCGCCGCACGTGCGTTTCAAGGACCCGTTCCACGACGTCAGCGGCCGCGGCGCCATGCTGGCGGTGTTCGAGCGCATGTTCCACGACGTGCAGGACCTGTCCTTCTCCGTCCACCACAGCTGCCTTGCCGGCGACGGCGAGACGGCGCTGCTGCGCTGGACGCTGTCTGGCCGGGTGCGGGCGCTGAACGGACGGCCGTGGACGGTGGAAGGCATGTCGGAAGTGCGGCTGGACGCGGGCGGCCTCGTCACCGCCCACATCGACTACTGGGATGCCGCCTCGGCGCTGTACGAGCGCCTGCCGGTGATCGGCTGGGTGCTGCGCCTCATTCGGCGGCGGATCGCGGTTCTGTAGCGGCCGCCACTGCGCCGTCCTTCTGGAAGGCGATGGACACCGACCCGATCTCCAGCCCCCACTTGTTGACCGTGGCGCGGTTGAGCAGCACGCCGCCCGGCTGCAGGAACATCCAGTCGTCGAAGGTGACGCGCCAGCTGCCGTCGCCCACCTTCAGGTCCATGGCATAAGTCCAGTGGAAGGCGTTGCCGGCGGTGGTGCCGCGGGCGGTGCCGATCACGTCCGGCGCCGTGCCTTCATAGGTGTTGGGGCCGGTCTTGCGGATGGTCCACACCCGCTGGTCGGTCTCGCCGTCGCTGTAGCGGAAGTCCTCGGTCAGCACCAGCACGCCGGTCTGCGGGTTCCAGTCGCCGTCGATGTCGACCACGAACTGCCGCCGCACGTCGCCGAAGCGGTCCTCGAACAGCCCCCAGGCCGTGGTGCGGCCGGCGAAGTAGTCTTCCAGCACCAGTTCCGGCTGGGTATCGGTGAAATCCTGGATCTTCATGCTGCTGCATCCCGTGGTCACCAAAGCCATGACGGCCACCATGGCCGCGGCGCGCTTGCGCATGTGACACCTCCGCCTGGACATCCTGTGTTCGTTCGGCCGGCGCCTTACCGGCCGGCCGGGGCGGCGCTGCGGCTCCGCCGCTCCAGCCGGGCGCGGATGATGCGCTGCCGCCGGGCGGTGAGCGGGAAGGGCCAGACCAGCGTCATCGCCACCCCCTTCAGTACGACAGGTGCCACCGCATAGATCATCGTCAGCGCCAGCAGGGCGTCCGCGCCGTTGGTGGCGGCGGCGGCGTCGAAGCCCGCCGCCTCCAGCGCCCAGAAGCCGCCGGCGGCGGCCAGCCCGAGGGCGAGCTTGGTCGCCATGCTCCACAGGGCGAAGAACAGGCCGGCGCGTTCCTGCCCGCTGCGCAGGGTGTCAAGGTCGACCACATCGGCCTGCATGGCCGGCGGCAGGGCAAGGTCGGCGCCCAGGGTGGCGCCGGTCAGCAGGCAGACGGCGGCGAAGGCCCAGACGGCGCCGGGCGGGATCAGCGGCACCCACACGAACACCAGACAGCAGAGCGCCATGGCCGCCACCCAGGCGCGGTGCTTGCCGATGCGGCGGGCGAGGCGCAGCCACAGCGGCATGGCGACGATGCCGGCCAGGAAGTAGAGGAAGATCAGCAGACCCTGCTGGGTCCGGTCGGCGCCCAGCGCATGCTGGAGGTAGAGCGGGAACAGCACCCCCGGCAGGCCGTTGGCGGCACCGTTGACGAACCACGCCGCCAGCAGCCGCAGGAACGGCTTGTTGGCAAGGGCGGAGCGCACCGCCGCCCGATCCAGCCGCACCGGCCGGGCTGCCGCGTCGTGGGGAGGCGGGGTCGCCGCTTCCGGCACCCGCAGAAGCAGCACCGCCACCGCCGGCGCCCCGGCCAGCACCGCCAGCCAGGCGACCGCCGCCAGCCCCGCCGCCTCGCCGTGGCCGAGCGGCGCCGTCACCGCCGCCACGGCGCCGGCGGCCAGGATGCCGGCCAGCATCAGCCCTTCGCGGGCGGCGGTGAGGCGGGAGCGGTCGTCGTAGTCGCGGGTCAACTCGGCGCCCCAGGCGGTGTAGGGGACGGCCACGAAGGTCCAGCCGACGTAAAGGGCGATGGTGAAGCCGACCAGCCAGCCGAAGCCGGCCCCGGCAGGCGGCATGAACAGCGCCAGCAGCGCCGCCGCCGCCACCACGCCGCCGCCGGCGATCCACGGCTTGCGGCGGCCGAAGCGGGTCGGGCGGGCGTCGCTCAGCCAGCCGGCCAGGGGGTCGGACAGCACGTCCACCACCCGCGCCAGCAGCAGCGCCGTGCCCACCGCCGCCAGGCCGAGGCCCATGGTGTCGGCATAGAAGGTCGGCAGCAGGACGAAGGCCGGGATGGTCGGCATGGCAAGGGCGAACCCCGGCGCCCCGTAGGCGGCCAGGAGACGCCAGCCGAGCGGCGGCGCGGCCATGGGGTCAGGGCCGGGTGAGGGCGAAGTGGGCGACGTCGATGGTGCCGGCGCGGAAGCCGGCCTCGCAGTAGCTGAGATAATACGTCCACATACGATGGAACCGCTCGTCGAACCCCTCGCTGGCGCGGATGGCCGGCCACTCGCGGCGGAACCCGTGCTGCCAGCGGCGCAGGGTCTCGGCGTAGTCGGCGCCGAAGGCGAACTCGTCGGTGAGCGTCAGGCCGGCCGCGGCGAAGCCCCGGCGCAGGCGCGACGGGCTCGGCAGCATGCCGCCGGGGAAGATGTAGCGCTGGATGAAATCGGCACCGCGGCGGTAGCGGTCGAAGCGGTCCTCGGCGATGGTGATGACCTGCAGCGCCGCCCGGCCGCCCGGCTTCAGGCGGTCGTGCAGGGTGCGGAAGTAGACCGGCCAGTGTTCCTCGCCCACCGCCTCGAACATCTCGATGGAGGCGACGGCCTCGTAGGGTTCCGGCACGTCGCGGTAGTCCTGCAGGCGGAACTCCAGCCGGTCGGTCAGGCCCTCCCGCTGCGCCATGGCCTGCGCCCAGGCCAGTTGCTCGGTCGAGAGCGTGATGCCGGTGACGCGGCAGCCGCGGGTGGTGGCAAGGTGGCGGGCGAAGCCGCCCCAGCCGCAGCCGATTTCCAGCACATGGTCGCCGGGGCCGACCCGCAGATGCTCCGCCAGCCGCTCGAACTTGGCCACCTGGGCGGCGGTCAGGTCCTGGTCGGGGCTGCTGAACAGGGCGGCGGAATAGGTCATGGTCGGGTCGAGCCAGCGGCGGTAGAAGCCGTTGCCGAGGTCGTAGTGATAGGCGATGTTGCGCCGGCTGCCGCGCCGGGTGTTGCCGCGCAGGCGATGGGCGATGCGGTTGACCAGCCGGGTCATCCAGCGGCCCTCGAACTCGTCGTCGAGGCCGGTGTTGACCGCCCCCAGCTCGATCACCGCCGTCAGGTCGGGGCTGTCCCACTGGCCGTCCATGTAGGCTTCCGCCAGCCCCACCGAGCCGCCGGTGACCAGCCGCCGCAGGGCGGCGGGGTCGAGCACCTGCACCGTCGCCTGCGGCCCCGGCCGCCGGCCGTCGAACACCCGCACGGCGCCGTGGGGGTCGATCAGCGTCAGGCGGCCGCGCTCCAGCCCGCCGAGCAGCGGCAGCACCGCCTGCCCCCAGGGACCAAGGCGGACGGCAGGGGCGCGGGACAGGGTGAGGTCGGCGGCGGGATCATGGGGCATGGCGGTCCACTCGCGAAGGAAGCGGCAGGGCAGGGGCGGGACACTCAACCGGCGTCGGCGGCGGGACGCGGCACCACGGTGACCAGCGGCGGCGTGGGGGCGTCGCCATGGCGGTGCAGGCGGATGCCCTTGCGCCACAGGTGGAAGGCCTCCCAGTGGATGCCCGCCAGAACCTTTACGGTCATCAGCGGGTGGCGGACCACCGCCCGCAGAATTTCCGCATCGGACAACGCGCGGTGCGTGCCGGTGAAGGAGGCATGCAGCACCTTGGCGCCGCTGCTGTCGGTCTCGTCGATGCCGACCGTCACCGCCTCGGCCGGCGGCCGCAGGGTGAAGTGATAGGTCATGTCCATGGGCAGGAAGGGCGAGACGTAGAAGTCCTTCTCCGCCCGCTGGCGGATCACCCTGGCCGCCCCGTCCGCCGCATCGACGGCGGCGAGGTAGCAGTGGCGTTCGCCGAAGGTGTTGTGAACCTCGTGCAGCACCGCCGCCAGACTGCCGTCGGGCCGGTGGCACCAGTAGACGCTGAGCGGGTTGAAGGCGAAGCCCCACAGGCGCGGGTAGCACAGCAGGCGGATCGGCCCCCCGGCCGTGATGCCGGCCTGCGCCAGTTCCCGTTCCACCCACGCCTTCAGCGGCGTGCCGTCGCCGGGGCCGTGGTCCCGATCCCACAGCGACAGCACGGCGCGCCGGTTGTGGCCGAACAGGCGCAGGCTGCGGTCCAGCTGCGGCAGCTCGTCCAGGTCCACCAGCAGCGAGAACACCCGGTAGCGCAGGGCATGGGCCTTGGGCAGGAACCGGCGGTGGATCACCGTGCCGCGGTAGAGGGCGGAGGCGGGGGCGATGCTCATGCCGCCAGCTCCGGCCGCGCCGCCACGCCCGCCCCGACGCCGGGGTTGAGGAAGATGCGCGCCGACTCGCCCGGCACCGACCACGGCCGCCGCACCCCGCCCAGCGCCTCGGCCACCGCCAGCCCGGCCTGCAGGCCGTCCTCGTGGAAGCCGGCGCCGAACCAGGCGCCGCAGAACCAGGTGTTGCGGCTGCCCTGCAGGCTCCACAGGCGCTTCTGCGCCGCGACGGCGGCGGCATCGAACAGCGGGTGGGCGTAGTCGATGCGGCGCAGCACCGCCTCGTCGCGCGGCGGGGTCTCTGGGTTGAGGGTGACGAACAGGTCGGTGCGGGTGGCGAGCGGCTGCAGCTTGTTCATCCAGTAGGTGACGCAGACGGCATCGCGGCCGTCGCGGCCGGTGGAAAGGTAGTTCCAGCTCGACCACACCGCCTTGCGGCGCGGCATCAGGGTCGGGTCGGTGTGCAGCCAGGCGGTGTTGGGCTGGTAGCGGAAGGCGCCGAGAAGCTCCTGCTCCTCCGCCGTCGGGTCGGCCAGCAGCGGCAGGGCCTGGTCGCCGTGGACGGCCAGCACCACTTCGTCGAAGGCCTCGATGCTGCCGTCGCTGCCTTCCACCAGCACGGCGCCGCCCAGCCGGGTGATGGCGCGGGCGCCGACGCCGACGCGGATGCGGTCGGCGTAGCGGCCGGTCAGACGGGCGACGTACTCGCGCGATCCGCCGACCACCGTGCGCCACTGCGGCCGCCCGGCCAGCTTCAGCAGGCCGTGGTTGTCGCAGAAGCGGATGAAGGCGGTGGCCGGGTGGGCGCGCATGTCCTCCACCGCCGTCGACCAGATGGCCGCCCCCATGGGCAGCAGGTGGTCGTAGAGGAAGGCCTCGCCATAGCCTTCGCGGTCCAGGTAGTCGCCCAGCGACAGCCCCTCCGCCGCCGGATCGTTCAGCAGCGCCGGGGCGGTGCGGTAGAAGCGCATCAGGTCGCGCAGCATGGACCAGAACCGCGGCCGCGCCAGGTTGCGCTTCTGGGCGAACAGGGCGGCAAGGCCGGAGCCGCCGTATTCCACCCGGCCGCCGCCGATGGAGACGCCGAAGCTCATGTCGGTGCCGTAGGTGGGCACCTCCAGGTGGGCCAGCAGGGCGGTCAGGTTGGGATAGTTGAGGGTGTTGTAGACGATGAACCCGGTATCCACCGGCACCGGCCCTTCCGGCGTCGGCACCACCACGGTGTTGCTGTGGCCGCCGATGCGGTCATCCTGTTCATAGACCGTCACGTCGTGGGCGTGCGACAGCAGCCAGGCGCAGGACAGGCCGGAGATGCCGGAACCGATCACCGCGACGCGCAGGCGGCGGCCGGTCGGGCGGGGCGAGGAGGTGGTCAGGGCCATGGGCGAAATCCGTGCGAAAAAATGGATGGTGTCTCGGGCAATGGGCTACCATCTTACGGCGGGCGCGATCCTTTCGGATCACCCTTCGCAGACAGATAAAAATGTGCCGCCGCGGGCGTGATCCGGCGGCGTCGGGCGCACGTAACGGAGGGCATGAGTGCACAAGCAGCCCATATCGGCGGCCCCGAAGGTCCGTCCTTCCCCCCTCTCCTGCGGCCCGCGGTGCGGCGCCCGCGGCGGAGCGGCGGCATGACGGTCACCCGGACGGATACCGTCGACACGATCGACGCCCGCGCGTTGCTGCTGGCCATCGGTCGCGACCGTGACAAGGCCGCCTTCGCCGCGCTGTTTGCCTATTACGCGCCGCGCCTGAAGTCCTACATGCGCAAGCTGGGGGCCGACGATGCGGCGGCGGAGGAAGTGGCGCAGGAGGCCCTGCTCGCCATCTGGCGCAAGGCCCACCTCTACGACCCCGCCAAGGCGGCGGCCAGTACGTGGATCTTCGCGGTGGCGCGCAACATGCGCATCGACCTCATCCGCCGCGAGCGCCGGCCGGAACTGGACCCGGACGACCCGGCGCTGGTGCCCGATGCCGACCCGCGGGCCGACGACCAGGTCGGCGCCCGCCAGCGCGAGGCCCTGGTGCGCGAGGCGATCCGCCAGCTGCCGCCGGAACAGGCGGAGGTGGTGCGGCTGAGCTTCTATGAAGAGAAGCCGCACGCCGAGATCGCCGAGGTGCTGCAACTGCCTCTCGGAACCGTCAAGAGCCGGTTGCGGCTCGCCTTCCGCAAGGTGCGGATGGCCCTGGGAGACGATGTGGAATGAACAGGATCCTGCACCATCCCGGCGACGACCTGCTGGTCGCCTATGCCGCCGGCAGCCTGGACGAAGGGCTGTCGCTGATGGTCGCGACCCACCTGGCGCTGTGCCCGGAGTGCCGCTCCAGGGTGGCCGCCGCCGAAGCCATGGGCGGCGCCCTGGTGGCGGACATGGCCCCGGCGCCCATGGCCGACGACGCCCTCGACGCCCTGCTCGCCCGCCTGGACGAGCCCGAGCCGGCCCCGCCGCCGCCCGCCCGCCCGCGCCCGGCCTACGACGCCCGCACCCGCGCGGTGGTGCCGGAGCCGCTGCGGTCCTACCTCAGCGCCAGCCTCGACACCCTGCCGTGGCGGTCCATGGGGCCGTTCGTGCGGTCGGTGGAACTGCCGGTCAGTGGCGCCAAGGCGCGGCTGTTCCGCATCAAGCCGGGGGCCGCCATGCCCCAGCACAGTCACAACGGCATGGAATACACCCTGGTGCTGGCCGGCGGCTTCTCCGACGAGGTGGGCAGCTTCGCCCGCGGCGACGTCGCCTGCGCCGACCAGACGCTGCTGCACCAGCCGGTCGCCGACCCCGGCGAGCCCTGCCTGTGCCTGGCGGTAACCGATGCACCCTTGCGCTTCACCGGCGTCGTGCCCAGACTCATGCAACCGTTCTTCGGGATCTGAGTCGACCGGCACGGAGTCTTTCTGTGGAGAAGATCGTCAAGTCCGACGACGAGTGGCGCGCCCAGCTGACGCCGCTGCAGTACCAGGTGACCCGCAACAAGGGGACCGAGCGCCCCTTCTCCGGCGAATACTGCCACGCCCACGAACCCGGCCTCTACGCCTGCGTGTGCTGCGGCCTGCCGCTGTTCGACAGCCGCACCAAGTTCGACAGCGGCACCGGCTGGCCCAGCTTCACCGAGCCGGTGGAGCCCGCCAACGTGCGCGAGGACCGCGACACCAGCTATGGAATGGTGCGCATCGAGGTGCTATGCAATCGCTGTGATGCCCATCTGGGGCATGTGTTCCCGGACGGCCCGCCGCCGACCGGGATGCGCTATTGCATCAACTCGGTCTCCCTGACGAAGCTGGAATAAGCCCTGTGGTCCGCCCCGCCGACCTGCCGACACCGTCGCTGCTCCTCGATCTTCCGGTCCTCTGCAACAATCTGGCGACCATGGCCCGGCGGATGGCGGACAAGGGCGTCGCCCTGCGACCGCACCTGAAGACGGCCAAGTCGGCCGAGGTCGCCATGCTCGCCACCCAGGGGCAGGCGGGCGGCATCACCGTGTCGACAGTCGCCGAGGTTCTGGCCTTCGCCGGCCACGGCTTCCGCGACATCACCTATGCGGTGGGGATCGTGCCCGGCAAGCTGGAGCCGCTGGTGCCGCTGGTCGCCAAGGGCGTGAAGGTCACCCTGCTGACCGACAGCGTCGAGATGGCGCGGGTGGTGTCGCAGACGGCGGCGGCGCTGGGGGTGGTGTTCGACGTGCTGGTGGAGATCGACAGCGGCGGCCACCGCGCCGGCGTGCTGCCCGACAGCCCGGCGCTGCTGGACATCGGCCGCGCCCTGCACGAGGGCAAGGGCACCCGCCTCGCCGGCGTGCTGACCCATGCCGGCCACAGCTACCACTGCCGCAACCGCGACGAGATCCGCACCGTCGCCTGGGCCGAGCGCGAGGCCCTGGTCCATGCCGCCGGCCGCTTGCGCGCCGCCGGCCTGCCGTGCGAGGTGGTCTCGGCCGGCTCCACCCCGACCGCCCTGTGCGGCGAGGACTTCAGCGGCCTGACCGAGATGCGGCCGGGCGTCTACATGTTCATGGATGTCCACCAGCTCATGCTGGGGGTGTGTGGCGCCCAGGATCTGGCGCTGTCGGTGCTGGCGACGGTGATCGGCCACAACCGCCCGGCGGAGCGGCTGCTGCTGGATGCCGGGGCGCTCGCGCTGTCGAAGGACACCTCCGCCACCGAGATCATGGCCGACATCGGCTATGGCGTCGTGTGCGACGTCGTCACCGGGCGGCCTTACGCCAACCTGTTCGTCACCGACGTCCACCAGGAACACGGCATCTGCGCCGTTCCCGACCCCGACCTGTGGGACCGCCTGCCGGTGGGATCGAAGGTGCGGGTGATGCCCAACCACGCCTGCATCACCGCCGCCTGCCACGAGGCCTATCACGTCGTCGACCACGGCGAGGTGATCGACAAGTGGAAGCGCTTCGGCGGCTGGTGAGAGTGTCTTGAAGGGAAAACCGCCCCCGGATGG
Source organism: Caenispirillum bisanense (assembly GCF_039523075.1). Classification (NCBI taxonomy): domain Bacteria; kingdom Pseudomonadati; phylum Pseudomonadota; class Alphaproteobacteria; order Rhodospirillales; family Novispirillaceae; genus Caenispirillum; species Caenispirillum bisanense. The sequence continues at coordinate 57,739 of NZ_BAAAEP010000008.1, read as the reverse complement.
CTGTCCGGGGGCGGTTTTTCTTTGGTCACGCGATCAGTCGGTTTTCCGCCGTCGTCGGCGTGATCGCCCGCCCCGCGGGGTGGACGGGGGGCTCGAAGAAGAGGATGGTGCCGGTTTCCTGCGCCCACGGCCGGCGAACCCACACCTGTTTCTTGGCGATGCCGGGCAGCACCGGCACCGAGACCTGCGGCTCCAGTTCTTCCGCCGTCGGCTTGTCGATCATGCCGGTGACGCCGGACAGCGCACCGTCCACCAGTTCCAGGGCGAGGAAGCGGTTGAGGTCGACGGGGCCGGGCAGCTCAAGCCGCTCCGCCAGGTCGCGGCGGAAGCCGAAGCGGCGGTAGTAGGGCTCGTCGCCCACCAGGATGACGATCTCGTGCCCTTCGTCGCGGCAGCGCTCCAGCGCCGCCCGCATCAGCTGGGTGCCGATGCGCAGCGAGCGGTACTTTTCCTCGATGGCGATGGGGCCGAGCAGCACCGCCGGCACCCGCTTCTCGCCGATGACGATGGGCCAGAAGCGGATGGTGCCGATCACCTCCGCCCCTTCCACCGCCACCAGATTGAGGGCAGGCACCGAGGGCACGCCGTCGCGCAGCCGGTAGACCGTCTTGGTCGTCCGGTCGGGGCCGAAGGACTTCTCCACCAGCCGGTCGATGGCGGGGCCATGACCGGGGAGTTCACGGACGATCATCATCGTCTGGGTACTCTCTTGAACCAGGAGCCGGAAGCGGGCGGGGCCGCGGCGTCAGATGTAGTATTCCGAGAGCGGCGCGAAGCCGTTGAAACCGTTGGAGGCATAGGTCGTAGTATACGCCCCCGCGGCCCGGATTTCGACCCTGTCGCCGATGCGCAGCGCCACCGGCAGGCGGTAGTCGGCCTTGTCGTACAGGATGTCGGCGGAATCGCAGGTCGGGCCGGCCAGGATCACCGGCGCCGTCTCGCCGCCGTCGTGGTCGGTGATCAGCGGGTACTTGATCGCCTCGTCCATGGTTTCCGCCAGGCCGCCGAACTTGCCGATGTCGAGGTAGACCCACGAGCGGTTGTCGTTGGCCGACTTCTTCGAGATCAGCACCACCTCCGACTGGATGACGCCGGCGTTGCCGACCATGCCGCGGCCCGGCTCGATGATGGTTTCCGGCATGCGGTTGCCGAAGTGCTTCAGCAGGCTGTCGCGGATGGCCTGGCCGTACTGCTCGGCGGTCGGGATGTCGACCATGTACTTGGTGGCGAAGCCGCCGCCCAGGTTCACCATCTTCAGCTCCAGGCCCTTGCCGGCGAGGTCGTGGAAGATGTCGGCCACTTCGGCGAGCGCGCGGTCGTACTGTTCCAGGTCACGCTGCTGGCTGCCGACATGGAACGACACGCCGTAGGGCTCCACGCCCTTGAAGCGGGCGGCGAGCAGCAGTTCCTTGGCCATGTCCGGCTCGCAGCCGAACTTGCGCGACAGCGGCCATTCGGCGCCTTCGCCCGAGGTCAGGATGCGGCAGAACACGCGCGAGCCGGGGGCGGCGCGGGCCACCTTGTCCAGTTCCGCCTCGCTGTCGAAGGCATAGAGGCGCACGCCGCGCTCGAACGCCGCGGCGACATCGCTTTCCTTCTTGATGGTGTTGCCGAAGGAGATGCGGTCCGGGGTGGCGCCGGCGGCCAGCACCATGTCGATTTCCGGGATCGAGGCGCAGTCGAAGGACGAGCCGGCCGCCACCAGCAGCCGCAGGATCGCCGGCGCCGGGTTGGCCTTCACCGCGTAGAAGATGCGGGTGTCGGGCAGGGCGGCGCTGAGGGCGGAGAAGTTGTCCGCCACGATGTCGAGGTCCATCACCAGGCAGGGGGTGGCCGGGCGGGTGTCGCGGAGGAAAGCGGCGATCTTGGTGTTCATGGCAGCGGTCCTTCAGGCGCAACTCGGGCGCAAAGTGAGTCTAAACGCTTGTTTTTTGCGGAGTTGTTCGTGCGTTTGGGGGCGGGGAGACCCCGGCCCTTGCGCGCCTATGGATAGGCTCGGGCTTCGGCGGCCTGGACCTCTTCGTCGTACCCGTAGAGGCTGTCCACCTGGTCCTTGATGTGGGCCCAGACCCCTTCGACCTCCCGCAGGGAGATGCGGCCGTAGTAGGTCATGAGCCGTTCTGCCAGCACCAGGGCCATGGACCGTTCGGTCTGCACCCAGGCACTGAAATCCCAGCCGTCGTGGGACACGTTGATGGCGCCGGTGTCGAGGAACACGAGCGCCGTCACCCGGCGGCCGTCTTCGGTGGTGGCCGTCACCGGCACCAGTTCGTAGACGTCGCCTTCGTAGAAGTGCATGCGGTCGATGTCCTCGGCCGTCAGCCCTTCCACCAGCCGGCCTTCGACCAGCCCGTCGGGCTTGGGCACCAGCACCGGATAATGCTCGCCGGCCACCCGACGGCGCTGAAAGCCGCGGATGGAGGCTTCCGTCATGCGGATGTGGGCGGCCTCGCGGCCGATCACCCGCGCCAGCAGGTCGGGGCACATCAGGCTGCCGAAGACGAAAACGGCTTCAGCGGCGTGGTGTTCGCCGTTGGTGTACAGGAAGGAAGCCATAGCGGGCCGTCCCCCAGGTCATCGTCCGCGCGCGAACGCGGAAGGTGGAAGCAAATCCCTCACCGCGCCGGCGGCGCAGCAGGGGGTTCGTTCAGCGATGTCGGAAAACCCGGAATCATGCCCCGGGTAGGGCGCCGACTATTCGACCTGGGTACTGAGCCCCAGCGAGCGGTTAGCAACCATATCACTTCTCCAGCAAAACACCGGCAGAGCCGAGTGAACGTCCAGAGCCGCGTTACGTCGTTGCTTAGCCTCGCGGGGCCAGGGGCACGTGCGAATACGTCTGTGGGAATGCATGTAGTCCTATCGCGCGGACCTGACAAGAGAAATTTTCGCCCCGTCGAAACATCGTCGCCGCTGTTGCGCCGCTGCCGCGCCCGCCCCTGCCAAACCCGCAGGAACCTTGGCGATTTCAGCCGCCGTGCAGGCCCGGCAGCGGCAGCCCGCGGACATATCCCGGACCCTGGTCGGCTTCCTCCTGGCGGCTGCCGGGGGCGGGCAGGCGATAGAGGGCGACGTCGCTGCGCGGGTCGCGCACCACGACGATGGTATCGGTGCGTTGGTCATAGGCGCATTTGGACACGAGTCTCGCCGTATCCTCCGACGGTGCCGGCCCCTCCGGGTTCGGCCAGCGGGTGACGGTGAGGTCGCGCGGCTCGATCTCGTAGACGCTGCGGGCGCCGGACAGCACCACCAGCGTCCGTCGCTGCGGGTGCCAGACCATGCAGGGGGCGGTGCCGACCCCGCCCAGCGGCGGCTCGCCCAGGCGGCGCAGGCGGTCGGCGCGGCGGCCGGGGCCGTACTCCACCGCATAAAGGGCGCGGCCACGGGCGAGGCAGTAGACCGCATCGTCGCTCTCGGCGCAGATGTCGCTGCCCGACAGCTTGGCCTCCGGCTGCTCGCGCCCCTGGGCGGGGACGGTGGCGGCAGGATCGACCTCGGCCAGCAGGCCGCGGTCGCTGCCGAACACCACGATGCCGCCGGTGTGCGGGTTGCGGGCGGTGAGGGCGCCGGCGAAGTCGGGCGGCGCCCCGGCCAGGCGCTGCCAGCCGCGGTCGGGAGCGCTCAGGTCCAGCGACCAGGCGGTGTCGATGCGGCCGCGCTTGCCCTTGGGGCAGAAGGGATCGGACAGGAAGGCATGCAGCCGCCCGCCGGCCACCACCAGCCCGTCGCCCGAGACACCGGCGGCGGGGGCGTCCGGCGGCATCGGGCAGGCGCCGGCGGCCGTGGCGGCGGGCAGCGGCGACGGCTCGGTCAGGCGCTGCCAGCGCAGGCCGTCGAGGTCGAAGCGGTAGACCTCGTTGCCGCCGTAGTCGCGCCGGCCGCCGCCCATGAACAGCAGGCAGCGCGAGGCCTCGTCCCAGGCGGCGCCGTTGCCGGCGGCGATCAGCGACTGCGGGCCGCGCTCGCCGGCGATGCCGAGGCGCCCGGCGGTGGCGTCGTCGACCGCCACGCCGGAGGCCTGGAACGACGTGCCCGGCACCAGCGCCCACTGGCCCGGCGGCGGCTGCCGCCGCCAGGGGCAGCAGCAGGCCGGCGGCAAGGGCGGGAAGGCGGGGGCGGCGGCGCATGGGGCGGCTCCTTCGGCTGCGGGGGCAGGAGGGGCGGCCAGCATAGGCACGGCGATGCGGCGGGAGCCAGTCTCCGGCCGGACTACCTCAGGCGGCGGACGGGGAAGGGGTCGTGGCCGTCAGTTGGCGACCACGGCGGCGCCCGCGCCCACCAGCATGGCCCCGGCGCCGCGGTTGAGGCGGCGGCGGGCGGTGACGCTGCGCAGCACCCGGCGCAGGCGGCTCGCCATCAGGCAGTAGGGCACCAGGGCGCAGGCGATGCCGGCGGCGGCGATGGGGGCGGCGGTCAGCACCGCGCCATGGGCGAGGGCATTGAGGTCGAGCAGGTTGGGCAGCACCGACAGGTAGAAGAAGATCGGCTTCGGGTTGCCCAGCGTCAGCATGTAGCCCGACAGCCAGCGCCGGAACAGCGAGCGTTCCATCGGCACGTCGGCGTCGATGTCCTCCTCGCTCACCCGCTTGCGCCACATCTTGACGCCCATCCACACCAGGTACAGGCCGCCGGCGATCTTCACCGCCAGGAACAGCGGGCCGAGCACCTGCGCCACCATGGACAGGCCGAACACCGTCAGGGTCAGCCAGGTGACGTTGCCGCACAGGATGCCGGCGATGAACGGCAGGGTGCGCACGAACCCCTGCGCCAGCCCGCGGGCGATCACCGCGAACACCCCCGGCCCCGGCGTCAGGCCGAGCAGGTAGACGGCAAGGAAGAAGGCGAAGGCGGCGTGCAGGGTCATGATGGCGGCGTCGCTAAGCAGGGAGAAGCGGAAGGGGCAGCGGCTCAGGCGGCGGCGACGGCGGCCCCGGCGCCGATCATCACCACCCCGGCACCCCGGTTGACGCGGCGGCGGGCGACGGCGGAGCGCAGCACGCCGCGCAGGCGGCTGGCGGTGATCAGCCACGGCAGCAGGCCGCCGGCGGCGCCGGCGACGATGAC
>NZ_BAAAEP010000008.1:0-52665 GCF_039523075.1 Caenispirillum bisanense | reverse complement strand
CTGCGGCGCTGGCTGGTCGACCACATCCTGCGGCAGGACGCCGGCATGCGCCGACGACGATGACCGCCAGCGTCGCCGCCACCCCGGCGGCGGACAGCGCCTGCAGGTCGATGAGGGTCGGCAGCACCGAGATGTAGAACAGCATCACCTTCGGGTTGCCCAGCGTCAGCGCCAGCCCCGACAGGCCGGTGCGCCAGGGCGCCTGTTCGACGGCGGCGGGCGGCGCGGCCTCGGGGTCGTCGCCGCGGCTGCGCAGGAGCTTGATGCCGAGCCAGACGAGATAGAGCCCGCCGGCGATCTTCACCGCCACGAACAGCGGCCCCAGCGCCTTGGCCACCACCGCCAGGCCGCCGACCGCCAGCGCGATCCACACCGCATCGCCGGCCAGCATCCCCACCAGGAACACCAGCGACCGCCGCCCGCCCTGCGCCAGCGCGCGGGCCGACAGCGCCATGTTGCCGGGGCCGGGCAGCAGGGCGGCAACGAAGGTGGCAGCGAGCAGGACGAGCGCCGTATGCAGGGTCATGATGGCCGGTGACAGTCACGCAAGATGAATGGACTGACAGTTTCCCCCTTCGCCCCCGGAATCAACAGGGCCATTTGGCCGTTGCGGCAGGACGGCCATCGTCGCGGGTGCTGGCCGAAAATTCACTTTTCCGCCGCCGCCAACCGGAGTACCAGAGGCGTCGCCCGGAGCACCCGCTCCCTCCCCGAGTCTCCGCATCCATGCCGTTCAAGTCGCCGCTGCCGCAGCGTCTGTTGTCTCCCACCGTGATCCGCCCGCTGGCGGCGGTGGCGAGCCTGCTTGCCTTCGGGCTGGCCCTGTGGGTCATCCACCGCGAGGCCTCGGTCATCACCTGGGACGAGATCCATGCCGGCCTGCGGCGGGTGGGCGGCACCGACGTGCTGTTCGGCCTCGCCCTGGCGGCCGGCAGCTACCTCGCGCTCACCGGCTTCGACTACATGGGCCTGCGCCACTGCGGCATGCGGCTGCCCTACCGGCAGGTGCTGCCGGGCGCCTTCATCGCCCAGGCGATCAGCCATACCGCCGGCTTCGCGGCGCTGACCGGCACCTCGATCCGGCTGCGGTTCTATTCCAACCTGGGGGTCGGGCCGCTGGACGTGGCGCGCGTGATGGTGTTCTGCACCATCAGCATCGCCCTCGGCGCCGCCGTGGTCGGGGCGGCGGGGGCGGTGGCGGAGCCGGTGCGGCTGGCCGCCGCCCTGCAATTGCCGCTGCCGGTGGTGAAGCTGATCGGGGTGGCGCTGCTGCTGGCCGTCGGCGCCTACATCGGGGCCGCCTCGCTGCGGACGGCGGTGGCGGTGCGCGGCTGGCGCCTGCCGCTGCCGGCGCTGCGGGTGACGCTGGCCCAGGTGGCGCTGTCGACGCTGGACTGGATGGCGGCCGGCGGCGTCCTCTACATCCTGCTGCCCGAAAACCTGCCGGTGTCGCTGGCCGGCTTCCTCGGCCTCTATGCCATCGCCATCATGGCGGGCGTTGTGAGCCATGTGCCGGGCGGCGTCGGGGTGTTCGAGGGGCTGCTGCTGGTCTTCCTGCCCGGCGTGCCGGCGGCCGACGTGCTGACGGCGATGATCCTCTACCGCCTGATCTACAACGTGCTGCCGCTGGTGGTGGCGGTGACGCTGCTGGTGGGCATCGAACTGGCGCAGAAGCGCGCCGCCGCCCAGTCCACCCTGCGCCGCGTCGCCGGTGTCAGCCGCCGCCTGACGCCGCCGGCCTTCGCCGTGCTGACGGTGGTGGCCGGGCTGGTGATGCTGGTGTCGTCGGCCACGCCAGCGGCGCCCGGCCGCCTCGACATGCTCTCCACTGTGCTGCCGCTGGGGGTGGTGGAGGCCTCGCACGTTCTCGGCAGCATCGCCGGACTGCTGTGCCTGGTGCTCGCCCGCGGCCTGCTGCGGCGGCTGGACAGCGCCTGGCTGGGCGTGCTGGCGCTGGCGCTGGGCAGCGCCGTGCTGTCGCTGCTGAAGGGCTGGGACTGGGAGGAAGCGACGCTGATGACCCTGCTGGCCGTGCTGCTGTGGCTGGCGCGGCCGGTGTTCAACCGCCACGGCTCGCTGCTGCACCAGCCGCTGACGCCGGGCTGGCTGGCGGCGGTGGGGGTGGCGCTGGCAGCCAGCCTGTGGCTGGGCTGGTTCACCTGGAGCCACGGCGAATACGCCGCCTACGACCTGTGGACCTTCGCCTTCGAGGCGGAGGCGCCGCGCGCCCTGCGCGCCACCGTGCTGGCGGCCGGCGTGGCCCTGGTGCTGCTGGCCATGCATTTCGCCGGCCCGGCGGCCCCGCGGCCGACCGTCGCCACCGCCGCCGAGGTGACTGAGGCCGCCGCCATCGTCGCCCGCGCCGGTGACAGCGCCGCCTGCCTGGCGCTGCTGGGCGACAAGTCCTTCCTGTTCTCGCCGGAGCGCGACGCCTTCCTCATGTACGGCGCCAGCGGCCGGTCGCTGGTGGCCATGGGCGACCCGGTCGGCAACCCCGCCGCCGCCGCCGATCTGGTGTGGTCGTTCCGCGAGCTGTGCGACCGCACCGCCTCGTGGCCGGTGTTCTACCAGATCCGGGCGGAGACGCTGCCGCTCTACCTCGACCTCGGCCTGCGCTTCGTCAAGCTGGGGGAGGAAGCGGTGGTGCCGCTCGCCGGCTTCAGCCTGGAGGGCAAGCCGCGCGCCGACCTCCGTTACTGCCACCGGCGGGCGGTGAAGGAGGGGGCGACGTTCGAGGTCGTGCCGCCCGGCGCCGCCGGGGCGCTGATGGACGATCTGGCGCGGGTGTCGCAGGCGTGGCTGGAAGAACGGCGGGCACGCGAGAAGCGCTTCTCCCTCGGCCGCTTCGACCCCGACTACCTCGCCCGCTTCCCCATCGCCGTCGCCCGACGCGACGGGCAGGTGGTGGCCTTCGCCAACCTGTGGCCCGCCGGCGACCGCCGCGAACTCACCGTCGACCTGATGCGCCACCTGCCCGGCGGCGGCTATGGCATCATGGATTTCCTGTTCGTCGAGATCATGCTGTGGGCGAAAGCGGAGGGGTGGGAGACGTTCTCCCTCGGCATGGCGCCGCTGGCCGGCCTGCCCGACAACCCGCTGGCGCCGGTGTGGGGCCGGGTGGGCGCCATGATCTTCGAGCGCGGCGAGGGCTTCTACAATTTCCAGGGCATCCGCCGGTACAAGGAGAAGTTCCAGCCGCAGTGGCGGCCGCGTTTCCTGGCCGCGCCCGGCGGGCCGGTGCTGCTGAAGGTGGCCATGGACGTCGCCGGCCTGATCGGCGGCGGTTTCAGGGGAGTGATCACGAAATGAGGCACGTGCCTCTGCCGCGGATGTTGCTGGCGCTGCTGCTGACGGTGGTGGCCGCGCTCACCCTGGCGCCGGCCACGGCGCGGGCCGACGATCCGCCCGGCTGGGTGGTGGAGGAACCGGGGGCGGCGGACGGGCCGCAGGCGCGGCGGCTGGCGGTGATCGTTTCCGGTGACGGCGGCTGGGCCGACCTCGACCGCGACCTGGCGGCGCTGCTGCAGGCGCGCGGCGTGGCGGTGGTCGGCATCGACGCCCTGCATTACTTCTGGACCCGCCGCACGCCGGATCAGACCGCCGCCGACATCGCCGCCGTGGTCGACAGCGCCATGACCCGCTGGGGGCGGGACGAGGTGATCCTGATCGGCTTTTCCTTCGGTGCCTCGGTGCTGCCGGCCATCGCCAACCGCCTGCCGCCGGACCTGAAGGGCAAGGTGGTGTCGGCCGCGCTGCTCACCAGCTACACCTGGGCCAACTGGGAGATCCACGTCGGCGGCTGGTTCCGCGACGAGCCCGACGACCACGCCACCGACGTACTGCCGGAGGCCCGCGCCCTGCCCATGCCGTTGCTGTGCATCTACGGCACCGACGAGACGGCGAAGTCGGTCTGCCCGCTGCTGGCCGATGTCGCCACCGTGGAGTCGCGGCCGGGCGGCCATCACTTTGACAAGAACTACCCGGCCCTGGCCGACAGCATCCTGCGCCACGCCGACGGCAACGGTCGCTGAGCGGCGGCAAGGTGGGGGCGCCGGCCACTGCCACTGCCACCTCCGTGACTCGCCATTGCCACGGAATGGCTGCTGGCCGCGCCGCGGCCGGGCTGGCAGGGTGCGGCGGTGTTCAACGCGACCCGCAAGCCCGACCCACAGATGCAGCGGAGGCGGCCATGGTTCTGTCCACCCTGATCCTCAACGCCACGGCCCTGGCCGCCGGTGTGGCGGCGCTGGCGGTGGTGAACCGGCTGCGGCCGGTGGCAGGGCGTATGGCGGCGGGCGTGGCCGGCATCGCGCTCACGGCTTACGGCGCCGTCTCTACTCTGGATGCTGCCTTCGCCCCGCCGCCGTCGCCGCCGCCGGCAGTGATCGTCGCCGGCTTCGGCCCGGCGCCGCTGTTCATGTGCCTGTGACGGAGGAAAGCGGCGAGGGGGCCAGGGGAAAGGCCGCCACCTCCGCCACGCCGGAGGGCGTCAGGTGGAGCAGCGCCAGCCGGTCCAGGGCCGCCGCCATGTCGACCGTCTGCGGCAGTGCCTCGGCCTCCGCCGCCGCGCGGAAGCGGCCGACGGTGAGATGCGGGCGGTAGGGGATGTCGCGGCGCAGGTGTGGTGCCAGCACGCCGGCGTAAAGGCGGTCATGCAGCCGTGTCACCGCCGCGCCGTCCTCCGGCAGCAGGAAGGCATAGGTGTCGCCCGACAGCGGATCGGCGCAGGGCGCGATGGCGGTGAAGCGCAGCGGCAGAGCGGGCGTCGCCGCAGCGGCCGCCGCCACCTCCGCCGCCACGGCGTCGCTGTCGGCCTCGGTGGGGAATACCAGGGTCACATGCGGCGGCACCAGCGTCGCCTGCGGATCGTGGCGCTGCCGCAGGGCCTGTACGCGGGCACCGTCGACGGGATCGGACCAGCGCGGCAGGGCGATGACGGCCAGCCGCGCGACGGTCACAGATCGAACCGGATGCCGAAGGTCTCCAGGATGCGGTGGGCGGCGAGGGCGGGCGTCAGGTCGCCGGCGGCGACGGCGCGCTCGACCTCCGGCAGCTGCTCGCGCACCTGCGGGTGGCCGGTGAGGGCGTCCATCAGCTGGTCGCGCACCATCTGCCACATCCACTGCAACTGCTGCTCCTGCCGCTTGGCCGGCAGTTCGCCGGAGGCGGTGAGCTTGCTGCGGTGATCGGCCACATGGGTCCACAGCTCGTCCAGCCCCTGCTTGCCGAGGGCGGAGATGGTCACCACCGGCGGCTGCCAGTTGGGGCTGGCGGGGGTCATGATGTGCAGGGCGGTGCGGTATTCGCGGGCCGCCAGCCGGGCCTTCTGCGGATCGCTGTCGGCCTTGTTGACGGCGATCATGTCGGCGATTTCCAGCACGCCCTTCTTGATGCCCTGCAGCTCGTCGCCGGCCCCCGGCAGCATGAGCACCAGGAAGAAGTCGACCATCTCGGACACCATGGTCTCCGACTGGCCGACGCCCACCGTCTCCACCAGCACCACGTCGTAGCCGGCGGCCTCGACGATGACCATGGTTTCGCGCGTCGTGCGGGTGACGCCGCCGAGGGTGCAGGACGACGGCGACGGCCGGATGAAGGCGTCGGGGTCGATGGCCAGCTCGTTCATCCGCGTCTTGTCGCCGAGGATGGAGCCGCCGGTGCGGGCGCTGGTGGGGTCGACGGCCAGCACCGCCACCTTCTTGCCCTGGCCGGTCAGGTGCTTGCCGAGGGCTTCGATGAAGGTGGACTTGCCGACGCCCGGCACGCCGGTGATGCCGACGCGGTGGGCGCGGCCGGCGTGGGGCAGCAGCTTCACCAGAATCTGCTGCGCCAGCTTGCGATGCTCGGCGTTGCGGCTTTCCACCAGGGTGATGGCGCGGCCCATGACCGTGCGGTCGCCCTTCAGCACACCGGCGACGTAGTCGTCGACGGTCAGCTGACGACGTGCGGGGGCCGCGCGCTTCGGCGCGAAGCCCCCGTAGTCGGAAACGCCCGGAGCCGCCATGCCGTCAGGCGGCTTCGTCGGTGTAGCCGAGGCGCTGGAACAGCTCCTTCAGCAGGCCGATGGCGGCGTCGGCGATGATGGTGCCGGGCGGGAAGATGGCCGAGGCGCCGGCTTCGAACAGGGCGTCGAAATCCTGCGGCGGGATGACGCCGCCGACCACGATCATGATGTCCTCGCGCCCCAGCTTCTGCAGTTCGGCCCGCAGTTCCGGCACCAGCGTCAGGTGGCCGGCGGCCAGGGAGCTGACGCCGATGACGTGGACGTCGTTTTCCACCGCCTGGCGGGCGGTTTCTTCCGGCGTCTGGAACAGCGGCCCGATGTCGACGTCGAAGCCGAGGTCGGCGAAGGCGGTGGCGATCACCTTCTGGCCGCGGTCGTGCCCGTCCTGGCCCATCTTGGCGATGAGGATGCGCGGACGCCGGCCTTCCCGCTCGGCGAAGCGCTCCACCAGTTCGTGAACCTGCTTCATGGCGCGCGAGTCCTTGCCCACTTCCGAGGAATAGACGCCGGAGATGGCCTTGATGTCCGCCTTGTGACGGCCCCACACCTTTTCCAGCGCCAGGCTGATCTCGCCGACGGTGGCCTTGGCGCGGGCGGCGTTGACCGCCAGTTCCAGCAGGTTGCCCTCGCCGCTTTCGGCACTGCGGGTCAGGGCGTGCAGGTGCTGGTCGACGGCGGTCTGGTCGCGCTCGGCCCGCAGGCGCTTCAGCTTGTCGAGCTGCTGGGCGCGGACCTGGGCGTTCTCCACCTTCAGCACCTCGACGTTCTCGCGCTCGTCCAGGCGGAACTTGTTGACGCCGATGACCGACTGGCGGCCGGCGTCGATGCGGGCCTGGGTGCGGGCGGCGGCTTCCTCGATGCGCATCTTGGGGATGCCGGCCTCGATGGCCTTGGCCATGCCGCCCTGGGCTTCCACTTCCTGGATGTGACCCCAGGCGCGGGCGGCCAGTTCGGCGGTCAGGCGCTCGACGTAATAGCTGCCGCCCCACGGGTCGATGACGCGGGTGGTCTGGGTTTCCTGCTGGATGAACAGCTGGGTGTTGCGGGCGATGCGGGCCGAGAAGTCGGTCGGCAGGGCCAGCGCCTCGTCCAGCGCATTGGTGTGCAGCGACTGGGTGTGGCCCTGGGTGGCGGCCATGGCCTCGATGCAGGTGCGCACCACGTTGTTGAACACGTCCTGCGCCGTCAGTGACCAGCCGGAGGTCTGGCTGTGGGTGCGCAGCGCCAGCGACTTGGTGTTCTTCGGGTCGAAGTCCTTGATGAGCTTGGCCCAGATCATGCGGGCGGCGCGCATCTTGGCGACTTCCATGAAGAAGTTCATGCCGATGGCCCAGAAGAACGACAGCCGCGGCGCGAAGGAATCGATGTCCAGCCCGGCGGCCATGCCGGCGCGGGCGTATTCGACGCCGTCGGCCAGCGTATAGGCCAGCTCCAGGTCGGCGGTGGCGCCGGCTTCCTGCATGTGGTAGCCGGAAATGGAGATGGAGTTGAACTTCGGCATGTTCTTCGAGGTGAACCCGAAGATGTCCGAAATGATCCGCATGGACGGCTTGGGCGGGTAGATGTAGGTGTTGCGGACCATGAACTCCTTCAGAATGTCATTCTGAATGGTGCCGCTGAGGAGTTCCGGTTTGACGCCCTGTTCTTCCGCCGCCACGATGTACAGCGCCATAACCGGCAGCACAGCGCCGTTCATGGTCATGGACACGCTCATCTTGTCGAGCGGGATGCGGTCGAACAGCGTGCGCATGTCATAGATGCTGTCGATCGCCACGCCGGCCATGCCGACGTCGCCGGCCACGCGCGGATGGTCGCTGTCGTAGCCGCGATGGGTGGCAAGGTCGAAGGCCACCGACAGGCCCTTCTGACCGGCCGCCAGGTTGCGGCGGTAGAAGGCGTTGGATTCTTCCGCGGTGGAGAAGCCGGCGTACTGGCGGATCGTCCACGGCTGGTTGACGTACATGGTCGGGTAGGGGCCGCGCAGGAACGGCGGCAGGCCCGGCCAGGTGTTCAGGAAGTCGATGCCGTCCAGGTCGGCGGCGGTGAACAGCGGCTTCACCGGAATCTGTTCCGGCGTCGTCCAGGTCAGCTCGTCCAGGCTCTTGCCCGTCGCCTGCTCGACCTTGGCCCGCCAGTCGGCCACCGAGGCAGTGCCGGCGGCGGCCTTGCCGAGGGCGACCGTGGAGAAATCGGGGATCTTGGCGCTCATCGGTCGATCACTCCCATGAGGGCGAGGGTGGAGCGCAGCGTGTCCAGCGCGTCGCACCCGAGGAAGACGAAGCCGTCAATGCCGGCGGCGGTATAGGCGTCCTTGCGCTCGCCGGGGGCGCCGGCCAGGAACAGCTTGCGGCAGCCGGCGGTCTTCAGGCCGGCGGCGGTCTTTTCCGCCAGCTCGGCGTAGACGTCGTCGCTGGAGCACAGGACGGCGATGGGCGCCCCCGACTCCTTGAACGCCGCCACGCAGGCTTCGGCGCTGTCGTATCCGGCGGTGCCCACCGCTTCGATGCCGCCCGCCTCGAAGAAGTTCTTGGCGTAGGTGGCGCGGGCGGTGTGGACGGCAACCGGGCCGAGGCTGGCCAGGAAGATGCGCGGGCGGGCGCCGGTGGTGACCATGAACTCGTCGGCGGCGTCGCGCAGGTCCTCGTACTCCGCCGCCAGACGGCGCTGCGGCAGGGCCTTGACGACGCTCGCCTCGCCGGCGGCCGCCAGGGCGGCGGCCAGGGCGGCGAGGGTGGCACCGGCGGCCGCGGCCTCGACGGCGGCGGCGGTGACGGCGCCCGAGCCGAGGTCGGACAGCGGCAGGGCGGCGCTGCGGCGGCCGTCACGCACGCGGGCGACGGCGGCGCGGCGCAGGGCGTCCAGGTCCGGCGTCACCACATCCACCGGCTTTTCGTGGATGTTGGGGAATTCCGACACGCCGGTGATGGGGTCCTTGCGGGTCGCCAGCGCCTTGGCGCGGGCGGCATGGGCGGCCTCGATCTTCGCCGGCACGTGGCCGCTTTCCAGGCAGGCGAGCAGGCCGCCGTGCTTCTCGATGTCCTGGAACAGGGTCCAGGCCTCGTCGGCCATCTGGCCGGTCAGCGTCTCCACGTACCAGGAGCCGCCGGCAGGATCGACCACCTTGTCGAGGTTGCTCTCCTCCATCAGCACCAGCTGGGTGTTGCGGGCGATGCGGCGGGCGAAATCGGTCGGCAGGCCGAGCATGGCGTCGAACGGCAGCACGGTCACGCTGTCCGCCCCGCCGACGGCGGCGGCGAAGGTGGTGACGGTGGTGCGCAGCATGTTGACCCACGGATCGCGCTGGCTGACCACGCGCTCGGCGGTGGCGGCGGCCAGCCGCATGCGGGCGGCATCGCCGCTGACGCCGCAGGCCTCCATCACCTGGCCCCACAGCCGGCGGGCGGCGCGCAGCTTGGCGATGGCGAGGAACTGTTCGGTGCCGACGGGCAGCGAGAACACGATCTGCTGCGCCGCCGCCTCGACGCTCATCCCGGCCGCGGTCATGGCCCGCAGGTAGGCGACGGCGGTCGCCATGGCGATGGCGAGGTCCTGGGTCTCGGTGGCGCCGGCCAGGTGGTAGGCGCCGGTGTCGACGGCCACGGCGGTGGCGTTGGGGCAGTTGGCGGCGGTCCAGGCGGCGAGGTCGGCCAGGGCCTTCAGCTGCACCTCGGCACCGCCCGGCAGCTCGCCGGTGGCGGCCAGCCAGCCGAGCGGGTCGGCGTTGAAGGCGGCGCGCACGGCGGCGCGGTCGAGGCCCTTCACCTGCCAGTGGGCGGCCAGCAGGGCGGCGGCCGGCAGGAAGGCGGCGCCGGCCTCCAGGGCGACGGTGGCGAGGTCTTCATAGACGCCGGTCAGGGCGACGTCGAAGTCGGCGGCGGTATAGGCCATCAGCCCGCCGAGGCCGGCCAGGTTGGTGGCGGCGTCGGCATCGTCGCCGCGGCGGGCGGCTTCGTCCAGGCGCAGGGTGACGGACGAGGCGCCGCGCTCCAGGTCGGTCAGCACCGCCTTGTTGACGGCGGCCGGGTCCGGGTGGGTGTGCAGCTGGCGGATGTCCCAGCCGGCGGCGCGGGTGCCGGCGGCGGTGGCGCCGCGGGTGAAGGGCGCGAAGCCCGGCAGGCCCGAGGGATCACCCTCCGCCGCCCAGTCCGCCCCGGTGTAGAGCGGCTGCAGCGTGATGCCCTCATAGGTCTTGGTGAGCATCTTCTTGTCGAAGGGGGCGCCCTTCAGCACCTTCTCGACAGCCGCGAGCCACAAGTCCTTGGTGGCGGGGAAGTCACCCGCCAGGGTGAGAGTGTCGTCGCTCATCCTCGTGTCCGACCGTTCCTGCCTGACGTTGCTCCGTGGCGCGGCCGCGAGCCGGCGCGCCGTCGACGGCGGCGGGAGCCCCCCGAATGGGGCGGGGGCCTCCGCCGAGGATGCAGGCATTCGGGTCCCGTGAGTGTATCAGCCGGGGCCGGGCCTGCGCAAACGACCACATACCCCAAAGCCGCGCAGGGGCAAACCATAAAGAGGGGGACAACGCCGCAAAAACGTGAAATTTTAAGAACTCGGAAGCCCCGCTTGACGCAACATCCGAATGTCCGACAAGGGCGGCCGGAGGAGCCCCCGGCACCCGGTGTCGTCATCGCTGCTGCCGGCCGTCAGCGGCGCCCTTCCGCCCAGGCCTTCAGGGCGGCGGCCATGGCGGCCTCCATGCTGGTGCCCTGGCCCTTGAAGTGGTCGGCGACGGCGCGTTCCACCCGCAGCGACACCACCACCGTTTCATCCGGCTGGATCAGTTCGGCGCCGCGCCAGCTGTCGCCGCCGGTGATGGGGGCGGCCATGGGGTCGCCGGCCACCTCCGCCTCGATGTCGGCATCGCTGCGGCCGGTGAGGGCCTGCAGCCGGTTTCCGTCAGCGCGCAACGCTGTGCGCGACAGCCTGGTGATACGCTTCCCGCTCGCGGCCATGGGCCCTCCGTGCCGAGACGATCCTGCAGAGCCGAGGCGAGCGGACCGTGAAGACGATGGTCAGCTCGACCCCGTGGCTGGCGCCCACGCCGATGAAACGCCGCTCGCCATAGGCCGCCCGGTCGTCCGGCCGGGCCAGCACGGGGCCGTCGAAGATCGTCGCCGCGCTTTCCAGGTCAATGCCATGGGCAGCGGCGTTGGCGCGGCTGCGTCCGGCATCCCACTCGAAGGCGTCGTACATGATGCTCCGTTCACCTCAGGATTGTTTATGCAGAGTCTAGCCGTTGGCAGCGGGAATGAGCAAGGGAATAGCGTCGTTTAGACTTGTGTGGAAGCCCGAATGACTTCATTTACATTCAGTGCGTGCAGGAACATGCAAGAAAAAGTAGCTTCAGGTGGAAGATTTACTTATGGTGCAATCGCCGCCTGTGACAAAGGTTGTCGCGCTGCCATGGACGCGCGGGATAGTTGACGGGGTGCCGCGGCCTCGGGACCGGGGGTGACGGTCCTCCTCCGGGTGGTGCAGGGGCGCGAATTCGTCACATTTTCGCCCAGGAACCGTGTATCGTGCGCGCCATGACCAACGACATACAGACTTCCGCCCAGGTCGACCCGGCTGCCAGCTACGCGGCGCCGGAGGACAGCCCCGGCTTCCTGCTGTGGCTGGTCAGCACCACCTGGCGGCGACAGGTGGAGGCGGCGCTGGCCCCCCTCGGCCTGACCCATCCGCAGTTCGTGACCATGGCCGGCATCGGCTGGCTCGGCCGTGACGGCAGCCCGCTCAGCCAGGCGGCGCTTGGCCGCCATGTGCGGCTGGACCCCAACACCATGTCGCAGATCCTGCGCGGGCTGGAAAAGCGCGGCCTCATCGCCCGCGTCAAGGGCAATGACCCCCGTGCCAAGACCCCGTCGCTGACGCCGGAGGGCGCGCGGCTGGTGGCCGAGGCGGTGCCCCTGGTGCAGGCGGTGGACGCGCGCTTCTTCCGCCCCATGTGCGGCGGCCAGCGGATGATGGAAGCCAGCCTGGAGCGCCTGCTGGAGGTGGCGGAAGGCCGCGACGACCCACCGCCGGAGGCGTAAGGCCGCGACGACCCACCGCCGGAGGCGTAAGGCCGCGACGTCCCGCAGGCGTGAGGCCGCAACCCCCCGTTCTGCCGCAGCGACGCTCCGCAGCGGGTGGGGTGGCGGGCACCGCAGCGTGTGCCGAAGCAAGAAACACCTCCTTCGGCGGTGACCTGGGCCGCCTGTGAGACTATAGTCGGGTTCGGCAAGTACCCGCGCGTGTGGCGCCGCCGGGGACTCCTGCCGTTACTGGCACCCGTGGCGGACGACTGTGATGCAGATTTGCGCTGGCGGCAAGCGGAAAAGCCCGCGTCCCGATCCCGGCCCGATGCGGCCGGCGCTGCGGCCTTGCCCGGCGGAGAGGCGGCCATGATCGCCCTGGCCGGGGTGCCCGACCGCCTGCGCAGCCTGCGCGAATCGCGCAAGGTCAGCCAGAAGGAGATGGCGGCCACCGTGGGCGCCTCGCAGCGGGCCTGGGCCGATTACGAGGGCGGCCGCACCCTGCCGGGGGCCGGCGTGCTGGCGGCGCTGGCGGAGCAGGGGGTGGACCTGCACTGGCTGCTGCTCGGCCAGGGCAGCATGCAGCGCCAGCCCAGCGGCGGACTCGACGAAGACCTGCTGCGACTCTGCCTGGAGCGGGTGGAACAGGCGCTGGCCTCGCGCGCAAGCGCGCTGGAGGCCGGCAAGAAGGCGCTGCTGGTGAAGGAAATCTACATGCTCACCCTGGAGCGCGAGGCTGCCGGCGAGGGCGGGCGGGTGCCGTCGGAGGATCTTGTCGCCCGCTTCGTGCGGCTGGCATCCTGATCGCACCGGCAACGGCCGGCGGGGAACCGGCGGCGGGAGAGGGGCATGGACCGGCAGGCGATCATAGACGACATCCTGCGCCGGGCGCTCGGCAGCAACGACAACGGCGGAACGCCCGCCGCCGGGGCGGCCCCCACCGGGGCGGCTCCGGCGCCGGCCATCACCATCAACCGGCTGATCGTCGTCACCGGCCCGGTCTACATCGGCGCCGGGGCGGAGCCGGCGGCCGCCGCCCTGCCGGCGCGGCGACGGCCGTTCGGGCAGGCGCTGCGCTCGGCGGCGGAGAACCGGCGGCGGCTGACCACGCTGGGTCCGCCGAGGTTCTGATGAGGTGGGGAAGGAGCGAGGATAGCTGCGTCAGGCGCTGGGTGTCGCGGTCGTCACCGGCATTGCCGCCCTCTCCTGACTACTCCTCGCTCTCCTGCGAGGCGACGTAGCGCAGGCCCTGCAGGGCGGTCTTGAAGCGGGCGTCGGTGGAGCCGGCGGCATAGACCATGTAGACCGGGCGGCGGAAGCGGGGGGCGTCTTCCTTGATGTGCAGGCGCCCCTCCGACAGGTGCTGGCGCACCAGGCGCATGGGGAAGTACCCGGCGCCGCCGTTCTCCAGGATGTACTGCAGGCCGAGCGGCCCGTGGCTGACGTAGAGCGGCGGGGTGTTCAGGGTCGGGAAGGCGTTGGAGTGGGAAATGGCGAACTCCGGCCCCCAGTTCACGAACACGTAGTCCGGCGTGAACGGCGCGTTGGTGGTGGTTTCGGTGGAGACCAGCACCAGCTGTTCCTCCATCAGTTCCTCGGTCACCAGGCCGATGCGGTGGCTGGGCGTGTACATGACGCCGATGTCGAGCAGCCCTTCCGCCAGCTGGCGCATCAGTCCGTCGGACAGGCCGACCTCGGCATGGATGGCGACGTCGGGCATGGAGGTGCGCATCCACGGCAGCCACTTCAGCAGCAGCCGGTCCCACAGGGTGAACTGGCCGCCGATGGTGATCATGGTCTGGAAGTTGTCGGGCAGGCCCACTTCCTGCTTCGCCTGGTACCACGCCCGCACCATGGTCTCGGCCGAGCGCTTGAACTGCTGCCCGGCCTGGGTGACCTGCACGCCGGCCTTGGAGCGGATGAACATGGGCCGCCCCAGCAGTTCCTCCAGCGTCTTGATGCGGGTGGAGACGGTGGACTGGGTGACGTTCAGGCGTTCCGCCGCCCGGCCGAAGTTGCCGGTGTCGAGGATGGTGAGGAACGTCCGTGCGAGATCGATGTCCATGGGAACCGGCATCCGAAAACAGGGTCATGGTGCGCCGCCGCATGAACGAGGTGACGCACGTCGCCAATGATCTACCGCAATAAGATCAACTTCATCAAACGATATCTCCCGGAGCCGCAGCCGCAGGCCGTTGCGCAAGTGCGCGGAAAACATGAATCATCTTCAACTTGAATAACAAGCATCGGAAAAATTCGAGAGACAGAAGCATGCTGCGGCGCGGCAGAGGGGTGATCCCGTCCGGCGGGATGCTCAACCGGGGGTGACGCCGTCCGCTTCCGCGCGTTAGTCTGGCGCAACCGAGACCGCCACCACCGGAGCTTCCATGGTCGCCGCCGTCGCCGCCATCGGCGCCCTGCTTCTGTCCGTCGCCATCATGGTCACCGGCAACGGGCTGCAAACCACCCTCATCACCATCCGCGCCAACATCGAAGGCTTCGATGCCGCCCATATCGGCCTGCTGGTGTCGAGCTATTACGCCGGTTTTGCCGTCGGCTGCCTGACCAACCCCTATCTGGTGGCGCGGGTGGGGCATATCCGCACCTTCGCCGCCCTGGCGGCGCTGGCGGCGGCGACGGCGCTCATCTACCCCATGGTGGTGGAGGCGTGGGTGTGGTGGCTGCTGCGGGCGCTGGCCGGCTTCGCCTTCGCCGGGCTTTACACGGTGGTCGAGAGCTGGCTCAACGACCGCGCCAGCAACCGCAATCGCGGCGCCCTGTTCAGCGTCTACCGCGTGGTGGAACTGTCGGCCTCCACCGCCGGCCTGCTGCTGCTCAATGCGGCGGCGCCGGAGGGGTTCGAGCTGTTCAGCATCGCCTCGCTGCTGATCGCCCTGTGCCTGGTGCCGGTGGCGGTGACGCGGGCGGTGGCGCCGGCGCCGGTGGCGGCGGCGCGGCTGCGGCCGGGCCGGCTGTACCGGGCGTCGCCCCTGGGCGTCATCGGCATCTTCATGGTGGCGCTGGCCAATTCCGCCTACTGGGGCCTGACGCCGGTGTTCGTGCAGCGGCTGGGCCATGGCGTCGCCGAGGTGTCGCTGGTGATGGCGGCTCTGCTGGTGGGCGGCGCGGTGGCGCAGTACCCCATCGGCTGGCTGTCCGACCGCTTCGACCGCCGCACCGTGGTCATCGCCGTCGCCGCCCTGGCGGCGGTGGGCGGGGCGGCCATGGCGGCGGTGGCGCAGATGGGGTCGGTGCCGGCGCTGCTGACGGTGGCGGTGCTGTTCGGCGCCCTGACCATGCCGCTCTACGCCCTGCTGATCGCCCACACCAACGACTTCCTGGAGCCCGGCGAGTTCGTCCAGGCCAGCGGCGGGCTGCTGCTGGTCTACGGCATCGGCGCCGTCATCGGCCCCATGCTGGCGTCGTGGGTGATGCAGGACCGGCCGGCGTGGCTGCTGTTCGCTTATACCGCCGCCGTGCATGTGCTGCTGGTGCTGTTCGGCCTGTGGCGCTCCACCCGCCGGCCGCCGCCGCCGCCGGAGGAACAGGGCCGCTTCACCCCGACGCCGCCGCTGACCACGCCGCAGGTGTTCGAGCTTGATCCCCGCGCCGAGGCCGCCGCCCGCGACGACGACGCCGTGGTGCCGCCGGTGGCCGAGGCGCCGCCGGCCGAGGTGGCGGGCGGGCGCGGCGACGACGGGAGCCCCCAGCCGCGGCCATAGCACCTCGCGGAATCGGTGAACCCTTGCGGGGGCACCCTCGTTCGCCTTGCATGAGGGGAGCGCAGGCCGGCAGCGGCCATGCCTCCCGCCAGACAGCAGAGCGAAGGAGGTTTCCATGCGCAAGATGTTGGCCGTGTCCGTCGTCTCCCTGGGTGCCCTCGGGCTGACCGCCTGCGACAATATGAGCCGCAACGAGCAGTACACCGCCGGCGGTGCCGCCGCCGGTGCCGCCGCCGGTGCGCTGCTTGGCGGCAGCGCCGGGTCTGCCGCCCTGGGCGGCCTGGCCGGTGCGGCGGGCGGTTACGCCATCGGCCGCGCCACCGAGGACGACGGCCGCCTGTTCGACTGATCCGGCCGACCGATCACGCCGCCGCCCTGGCGGCGCAGCGCGGGCCGCCTCCGCTCGGGGGCGGCCCGTTCCGCTGTCCGACATCCCGATAATGCGTCAGCGGCTGCCGATTTTCCTGGCCCATGCGATGCGCGCATGGCATGATCCTGTCGTCCTGCACATGATGCAGGACAAAAAGATAAAAAGAATGCGCGGACCTGGGCAATAAACAGAAAACCGGGCCGCATCCCGACAGGGGGGAACATGTCTTGGCCTGCGCCGCAGCGGGCGCCGTGCGATGCCCAGGGTGTCGGACGCGGCGGCCTGTGGTTTGCGACGCATGCCGCCGCCGCGCTGCCAGCGCCGCCGCTGCCGGACTCCCGGCGGGCGGAGCGGGCGCCGCAGCCGTTTTTGCGGCGGCAGCCGGATGCGCCTCTTCCCTGTCCTGACGAGATTGCCGCGGCCTCCCTCACCGGGTGCCGTGGCTGCAGGAGCGTACCGACGGCGTCCGGCCCACGGGCGGCGGCGGGACGCGGAAGGCCGGCTGCACCGGAGGCCCCAAATCTGTCACGGCCGGCCTTCGACATCGAGAGAGCAAGACTCCTTGATCATCTTGTGGGGCGGTTCGCCATAGAACCGCCCCTCTTTTTTCGTAAGGCGTTTCCCCATGGTTTCAGGCAGCGGCGATGGCGGCTAGACTGGCCTGACTGAGTTTCATCCGGCTGACGGTGCGGGAGACGGCGCGTGAAGAAGGTGTTGATCGGGGTCGCGGCGGTGCTGGTCCTGATCGTGGCGGTGGTGCTGGTGGCGCCGTCGTTCATCGACTGGAACCGCTACAAGACCGACCTGGCGGCCTATGTGGAGCAGGCCACCGGCCGCCGGCTGGACATCGCCGGCGACCTGTCGCTGCGCCTGCTGCCGGCGCCCACCCTGGCGGCCCGCGACGTCACCTTCGCCAATGCCCCGGAAGGCTCCGACCAGCCCATGGTGCGGATGGAGGAACTGGCGGTGCGGGTGGCCTTCGGGCCGCTGCTGGGCGGCCGGGTGCAGGTGGAGTCCGTGCGCCTGGTGCGGCCGCAGGTGGTGCTGGAGATCCTGCCCGACGGCCGCGGCAACTGGGTGTTCGACCAGCCGCCGGCCGAGGCTCCGGCCGCCGGCGGACCAATGCCGCCGCCCCCCGGCAGCGAGGCACCGCAGCCCGCTCCCGGCTCCGGGGCGGGCGGCGGTACCGGCGACGGGCTGGCGGTGGCGCTCGACCGGGTGACGATCGAGGACGGCTCGCTGCTGTGGGGCGATGCCGCCGCCGAGGAACTGCACCTCGATGCCATCGACGGCGACATCGCCGCCGGCAGCCTGCAGGGGCCGTTCGAGGGCGATCTTGCCACCACCCTGCGCGGCAGCCGCATCACCGCCGCCCTGCGCACCGGCCGTCTGCCGGCCGGGGAGGGGACGACGCCGCTCACCCTGACCCTCGGCGTGCCCGATGCTGGCGGCTCGGCGGTGCTGCAGGGCCGCATCGGCGGCCTGACCGCCGGCGGCACTCCCGCCTTCGAGGGCACGGTGACGGCCGACAGTCCCTCGCTCGCCCGCACCCTGGCGGCGGTGCAGGGGGTGGAGCCGACGGCGCCGCTCGACCGGCCGTTCCGGCTGGCGGCGACCGTGGCGGCGGGGCCGGAGCGGGTGGCGCTGGACGGCATGACGCTGCGCCTGGGCGAGACCGAAGGCTCCGGCGGCGCCTCGCTGACCCTGGCCGATCCGCCGCGGGTGGACGCGGCGCTGGCCTTCACCCGCATCGACCTGGATGCCCTGCTGCGTGAAGCCCGCGCCCCGGCCGCCACCGACGTGGCGGCGGCGCCTGCCGCCGTCAGCCCCGGTCAGGCGGTGGCGGCCGAACCGCCGCCGGTGACGGTGCCCGGCGCGGCGGCCCCGGCGGTGGCGCAGCAGCCGCTGATCCCCGCCCTGCCGCCGTCCCTCACCGGCAGCGTCGACATCACCGCCGACGTCATCACCTGGCGCGGCGGCGTGGTGCGGGCGGCGGCGGTCAGCGCCTCGCTGGCCAATGGCGAGGTGACGGTCAACCAGGCCGATGCGCTGCTGCCCGGCAGTTCCGAGGTTCACGCCTTCGGCTTCATCGACACCCGCAGCGACCCCGCCCGCCTGGACGGCACGCTGGAGGTGCGGTCGAACAACCTGCGCGGCCTGCTGGACTGGGTGGGGGTGGAGGCCGGCGAGGTGCCGGCGGCCCGCCTGCGCGACTTCGCCATCACCGCCGCCCTGCTGGGCACCGCCGCCGATCTGGCGGTGCCGAGCCTGGAGGGCATGCTTGACACCACCCGCTTCCAGGGTGCCGCCGCCGTGCGGCCGATGCAGGCGCGGCCCACCTTCGGCCTCAGCCTGTCGGTGGATGCGCTGAACGTCGATGCCTACCTGCCGCGCCAGGCCGCCGCTGCCGGTGGCGGCACCGCGCCGACGCCGGCGCCCGGCGGCCAGGCTCCCGCCGCGCCGGCCGGCCAGGGCGGGGGCGGCGGTCAGCCTGCCGGGGCGCCGCCGCTGCTGCAGGATCTGGCCGTTCTCAACACCTTCGACGCCAACATCAAGGCCTCCGCCGGCACCCTGACGTGGCAGGGGCGGGAGGTGCGCGGCGCCCGCCTGGACGTCACGGTGCAGGACGGCAAGGCGACCTTCGGCGAGACGGTGGTGGAAAACCTCGCCGGATCGCGCCTCGGCCTCGGCGGCACCCTCACCGGCTTCGGCGGCGCGCCGCGGTTCGAGGGGCTGACGCTCACCCTCGACAGCCAGGACCCGGCGCCGCTGGCGCGCCTGTTCGACCTCGACCTGCCGGAGGCGGTGGCGCAGGCGGCGCCGCTGGGCCTGTCGGCGACCCTGACCGGCGACCTCACCCGCCTCGGCATCACCACCGCCAGCCGGCTGGCCGGCGGCACGCTGACGGCGGAGGGGGCGGTGGCCGATCCGCTCGGCACCCCGGCGCTCGATCTGACGCTGGCGGTGAACCACGAGAACATGGTGGCGCTGCTGCGCCGCTTCGGTCTGACTTACGAGCCGCAGGGCGGACGCGACATCGGTCCCTTCGCCCTCGCCGGCAAGCTGACCGGCAGCACCGCCGCCTTCACCCTGTCGGACATGACCCTGCGGGCGGGGCCGAGCACCCTGTCCGGCCAGATGGCGGTCGACACCACCGGCGAGGTGCCGGCGGTGGTGGCGCGGCTGCCGGCCGACCGCCTGCCGGTCACCACCTTCCTGCCGGCGGAACGGCGGGCGGCGGTGGACCGGCTGGTGGAGGCCATCGTGCCCGCCGCCTTCGCCGCCGCGCCCGGCCTGCCGGCGGCGCCCGGCGCGGCCGTGGAGCCGGCCCAGGCCGCCGGCGGCGCGCCGCGGTGGTCGTCGGAGCCCATGGACCTTGCGGCCCTGAGCGCCCTGCGCCTGGACCTCGCCCTGACCGCCCGCGACCTCAGCTATGACCGCTGGCGCCTCACCGATGCCGACCTCAGCGCCCGCATCGCCGATGGCGCCCTGACCGTGCCGCAGCTGACCGGCGCCCTGTTCGGCGGCCCGTTCTCGCTGCAGGCGGCGCTGGCCGGCGGCCGCAGCGGCACGCCCGCCCTCGACCTGACGGCGGCGGTGCAGCAGATGGACATCGGCGCCGCCCTGGAGGCGCTGCAGGGCGACCGCGCCGCCCGCGGCCGGCTCGACTTCCGCACGGCGGTGAAGGCCAGCGGCGCCAGCGAGCGGGCGCTGGTCTCCAGCCTCACCGGCGACGGCAGCCTGTCGCTCGCCAAGGTGGACATGCGGCGCGCCGACAGCGGCGGCGGCTCCGCCCTGGCGGCGGTGCTGGCGCCCTTGCGGGCGCTCGACCGGCTGGCCGGGGCGGTGGGCGGCGACAGCTACGGCGTCGACGTGCGGGCCGACTTCGTGGTGGCGGACGGCATCGTCCAGTTCTTCCCGGAACGGCCGCTGACCATCAGTTCCAACCTCTACAACGGCAGCATGGCCGGACGGGCGTCGCTGCCCGACTGGACGGTGGAGGCGGCCGGCGAGGTGCGGCTGGCGCAGAACGCGCTGACGGCGCTGCTCGGCACGCAGGTGCGGCTGCCGGAGGTGATGCCGGTGGCGCTGTCGGGCCCGCTCGACCGGCCCAACGTCAAGGTCGGCACCGGCCGCCAGGGCGACACGGCGGCACCGGCGCGGCCGGAGGACATCCTGCGCGACACCCTGCGGCAGGCCCTTCCCGGCGCCGCCCCGCCGCCCGCCGATGGCGGCGGGACGGAGCAGCCGCAGCAGCAGGACCAGCCGGCCCCGAAGCCGGAAAAGGTGCTGCGCGACACGCTGAAGAACCTGCTGTTGCAGCAGTGAGGTGAGGGGGCGGGGCGGCGGGGGTCAGCCGCCGTCGGCCCCGGCGCGCACCAGCCGCACCAGCTCCGCCAGGTCGTCGTGGGCGAGGCCGCCGGGCACCACGTAGTTGCCGACCAGGAAGGCCGGCGTCCCCCGCAGGCCCATGATGGTGGCCTCGCGCGCCGCACCGGCCAGGATGGTGTCGATCTCGTCCCGCCGGGCGGTCAGGTCGGCATCGGCGCGGGCGAGGTCGAGGCCGGCGGCGGCTGCCGCCTCGCGCACCGATTGCCGCGTCAGCTTGCCGCGCTGGCCCATCAGGGCGGTGTGGACGGCGTCGTAGCGATCCTGCCAGCGGGCCGCCAGGGCCAGTTCGGCGGCATGGACCGAGGCGGCGCCGAGGATCGGCCAGTGCTTGTGGACGAGGCGGATGTTGCCGTCCTCGGTCACCAGCCGCATGACGTCGGGATGCACCTGCCGGCACACCGGGCACTGGTAGTCGAACACCTCCACCAGGGTGACGTCGCCCTGCGGGTTGCCGGTGACGATGCCGCTGTCGCTGGCGGCCACGGTGGCGGGGGTGAGCGGCGGCGTCGACTGCACGATCACCCCTTGCGCCTCCGCCGGGGCGCAGGCGATCCACGTCACCGTTGACACCGCCGCAGCCAGCGACAGGCCGAGGCCGACGACGACGGGCAGGGGGGATCGGTGCGGCATGGGGCTCTCCTGGCGGCGGCCGGCGGGATGACGTGCCGCAGCCTAACGCCCCGCAACCGGCGGGTGCGAGCCCCGACCGGCGTTCTGACGCGAACGTGAACGGATCGCCGGCGGCCTCAGCCGGCGGGCTTCTGCGCCGAGCCGCCCATCAGCAGCAGCCGCACCGCGAGCGCGATGAAGATCACCCCCGACAGCCTGCCGAGCACCACACCGGCCCGCGGCAGGCGGCGCAGCAGGCGGGTGAGGCCGCCGCCGGCCGCCGCCACCGGCAGCAGGGTGACGAAGCTCGACAGCAAGAAGACGGCGCCGAGGAACAGGATCTGCGCCGTCACCGGCGCCGCCGCGGCGGAGCGGTCGACGAACTGCGGCAGGAAGGCGAGGAAGAACAGCCCGACCTTGGGGTTGAGGATGCAGGTGACGAACCCGTCGCGCACCACTGCCGCCGTGCTGCGGCCTCGCTGCGCGCTGGCGGCGACGGCGGTATCGGCCATGGCGGCACCGAGGGGGGAGGGGCCGGTCAGCGCCTTCCACCCCAGCCACAGCAGGTAGAGCCCGCCGGCGATCCGCACCGCATCCAGCGCCCACGGCAGCGCCGCCAGCAGGGCGGTGAGGCCGGCGGCGGCCAGCGCCACATGGCCGACGGCGCCCAGCACGATGCCGCCCGCCGCCGCCAGCCCGCCGCGGAATCCGGCGCGCAGGGCGTTGGCGAGCACGTACATCATGTCCGGGCCCGGCGTCAGGTTGAGGGCCAGGGTGGCGGCGAGGAACAGCGCCAGGGTGGCCGGCGCGACGGGCAACAGGTCCATGGGGCGGCGGCCTTCCCTTGGCGGTGTTTCGGCGGTGGCGGCGGGTGCCGCCCGTCAGTGCGACAGCAGCACCGGCAGGCGGGCGTGTTCCAGCACATGGCGGGTGACGCCGCCGATGATGAGCTGGCGCAGCCGCGAATGGGTGTAGGCGCCCATCACCAGCAGGTCGGCGCCCACCTCTCC
The DNA here is from genome assembly GCF_039523075.1 of Caenispirillum bisanense. Lineage (NCBI taxonomy): Bacteria > Pseudomonadati > Pseudomonadota > Alphaproteobacteria > Rhodospirillales > Novispirillaceae > Caenispirillum > Caenispirillum bisanense. The sequence continues at coordinate 30,547 of NZ_BAAAEP010000008.1, read as the reverse complement.
CGCCGCCTTCAGCAGGGCGGCGCCGGTGTTGCCGTCGGCCGGCACCTGCCGGGTCTGGCAGATCACCTTGTGCCACGCCAGATGAGTGACCAGATCGGTGGCGCTGGCGCCGCCGTCGTCCTCGTTGGCGATCAGCAGCACCACCTGGCGGGCCTGCACCAGCAGCGCCATGGCGCCGGTGACGGCGCGCGCCGCCTCGGCGCTGCCGTTCCAGGCGATGGCGACGGTGCCGCCGATAGCAGTCGGCGCCTCCGGCGGTGCCACCAGCACCGGGCGGCCGCTTTCCATCAGGGCGGTGTGCAGGGTGACCATGGCCGAAGCCTCGGTCTCGGCATTGCCACGGCCGAGCACCACCAGATCGGCGACCCGGCCCTGGGTGGCGACCACTTCATCCTCGGCGCCGGTCTCGACACGGTACTCGGCGGTCAGCTCGCCGAGGCCCGGCGGCTCCACCGCCACCGGGATGGCATAGCGGCCGCAGAAGTCCTCGAACAGGGCGCGGCAGGCCTCGGCCCGCTGCTTGCCCTCGCGCTCGGCCACCTGCATCATTTCGTCGACCATGGCGCCCGACATGGCCTCGCCGACCAGCGGCACGGCCTGGGCCGGATCGGGGCGCACGTGCAGCACCTGCACATGGCACTGCAGGCCGCGACCGAGCACGAAGGCGGTCTCCATGGGGACCCGGCCGCTCTCGGCATCGGCGACGACGGCGAGGATGTTCTTGATCCCGGGCATGGTACGACCCTCCTGAAGAAACTGCCGGTTCAGGCACAAGCGCCTGTATTTCCTGCGAGTATGCGCCCTTGCGGCGAAGGGTGAAAGGGCCGTTCCACTAAAGACCGCAGGTCCTCCGTCCGGCCGCCAGGGTGTCTTCCTTGGGGCCGCCGGAGTCGATGCGGGTCCAGGTCATGGGGCCGAGATCCCAGGAAAGCTGCTGTTCCAGCACCCCCGGCGTGGCGTCGGAGACGTTGCGCCGGCGGCTGGTGATGCGTTCCGCCGCCACCTCGGGCGGGGCTTCCAGCCACAGGCCGGTGAACGCCACGCCGGCCTCGCGGGCGACGGCGGCGATGGCCTCGCGCTCCTCCGGCCGGGCGAAGACGGCATCGGCGATGACCGACTGGCCGGTCGACAGTATACGCTTCGCCTGATCCATGAGGGCTGCATAGGTCCGCGCCGACATGTCGGCGGTATAGGCCTCGCGCGGCAGCTTGGCATAGGGGTCGATGCCGGCCAGCTGCTTGCGGATCACGTCGGTGCGCAGGGTGACGGCGCCGGGGCTGCGGCCGACGAAGGGCGCCAGTTCCCGCCCCATGCGGCTCTTGCCGGAGCCGGACAGCCCGCCCACCGCCACCAGCCGCGCCGGCTGCGGCGCCAGATAGTCCTCCGCCCGGGCGAACAGCCGCAGCGCCTCCGCCCGCATGGCCTGCCGGCGGCTGTCGTCCTGCTGGTGGGCGGCAGCGGCGGCGGCCACATGGCTGCGGATGGCGGCGCGCATGGCGAGGTAGAGCGGCAGCAGCGCCAGCCCTTCCACCTCCGGCCGGCGCTCGCGGTAGGTGTTGAGGACGATGTTGGCGAACCGGCGCAGATCGCGGTCCTCCAGGTCCATGAGCAGGAAGGCGAGGTCGTAAAGGGTGTCGATGACGGCGAAATCGTCGTTGAACTCGATGGCGTCGAACAGGATCGGGTGGCCGTCGTACAGGGCGATGTTGCGCAGGTGCAGGTCGCCATGGCAGCGCCGCACGCAGCCGGCGGCGCGGCGCGCGTCCATCAGCGCCGCCAGCGACTCGCCAAGCGCCAGACTGCGGTCGGTAAGCGCCTCCACCGCCGCCGGGTCGAACACCGCCGGGGCATTGGCGAGGAAGCTGAGGCGGTTGCCGCGGATGGTGGCGAGGATGGCGGCGGACCCGCCCAGGCGGTCGTCGGGCTCGCCGCCGTCGTGGTAGGCGGCGACCGCTTCCGCCAGGTCCATCATCACCCGGCGGTCGAGCTTGCCGGCCCCGGCCAGACGGTCGAACAGGGTCTCCTGCCCGAACCGGCGCATGACGACGACGTAGTCGACCGCCTCCCCCTCGCCGCCGAGCGACAGCTGCCCGTCACTGCCGCGGGTGACGGCCAGCACGCCCTGGTAAACGCCGGGGGCGCCGCGGGCATTGACGCGGGCCTCGGCTTCGCAGGCGGTCTTGCGGGCGGCGAGCGGCGCGAAGTCGAGGAAGGGCAGGGTGACCGCCTTCTTCAGCTTCAGCGCCCGGTCGCCGGCCAGGAAGACGGTGGAGATGTGGGTGTCTATGCGCTCCGGCCGCTCGCCGCCGTGGGTGGCGGGATCGGCCAGCAGCGCGACAACCGCGGCCTGGGCATCAGGGGCTTGCGACACGGCACGATCTCCGGCGTTGACGGCAGCGACGCGGCGGAGGGTAGCGCGGATGCGGCGGCGGGGGAAGGTTCAGGGGCGCCACCCCGGCCGCCGGGCCCTCCGATCCTGGGGGGCGGCGGCCGGGCCGGGATCGTCAGGTCGCCAGCGCGGGGAGGGACTTGGCGACCTTGTCGGCCTTGGTCAGCGTCTTCTGGAAGCCGGCCTCGGAGCGGGCGAGGTCGCCCAGGCAGCCGTTCACTTCCTTCAGCTGGGCCACCAGCTTGGGGTTCTCCAGCACCGCCGGCGGCAGGCCGTCGCGGGTGCGGGTGATTTCCTGGATGACGGCGCGCACTTCCTTCAGGCCCTGGCCGGCCTGCTCGGTGGCACGGCGGACATAGTTTTCCGCCGCCTTCAGCGCCTTGGCGCGGGCGGTGGGGTCGTCGGTCTCGCTGGCGGTCATGGCTTCCTGGCCGGCGCGGTCGGCAAGGCCGCCGGCCTCGCGGTCGATGGCGTCGTAGTAGTCCGACATGCTGGCCGCCCGCTTGGCCAGCTTCTCGCAACTGGCGGCATAGATCGCCTCGGAGTTCTGGGCACCCTTGACGGCAGCCACGGCGGCGGCCAGGGCGTCTTCCACCGACTTGCGCTCGCCGGCGGCTTCGGACACCAGATCGTCCAGCTTCATGACGAAGGCGTCGGTGTTGTCGAGGATGGTCTGGTGCGGGTGGCGGCCCTTGGGAATCTCCAGCTTGGCGATGGCCGCCTTGCCGGCGGTGAACACCGAGGCGGCCTTGGCGCGGGCGGCGATGATCTTCTTTTCCGAGCCCTGGGCGGCCTTCACCGCATCCTGCACCACCTTGCCCTCGGCCTTGGCGGTCTTGGAGTCACCGCGCCCCTGGGCCTCGATCACCGCCCGCAGGCGGGCGTCGGCGATGTCGGAGGTGCGGTTCAGCGTGCGCAACTCCCCCTGGGCGGCCTTGAACACCTTGTCGACTTCCGCCAGGGTCTTCTCGGCGAGGGTCTTGGCGGCGGCGACATCGGCCCCGCGCAGATCCTCCGCCCGCGCATTGGCGGCGACTCCGGCCTCGCGGACGATGGCGTCCAGCTTGTCGCCGAGCTTCTTCACTTCCTTGGCGTAAAGGGCGTCGGTTTCCGCCTTGGCGGCCTTCTCCAAGGTGGAATGGTAGGCGGAGGCGGCCTTGCCCACCGCCACCAGGGCGGCGTCCAGCGCCTTCTTGTCGCCCTTGTCGAGCGCCTTGTCATACGCCTTGAAGGCGTCCTCCACCCCCGACTTGTGGAAGAACCCCAGGAACTTGGCCGAGGGCTTCTTCTTGTTGGTGGCGGCCTCAAAGGCCTTCTTGGCCTGCTTCCAGTCTGCTTCGAAGCTCATGGTTCCCTCCTGAGGTGCGGGCGGGCGGCGAGGGGCTCGCCGGCCGGCGGTAAGGCCCGGCACCCGGGATGGTACATCCCATGATCTTTCGAGGGAACGATTACCGTAAGTATTAACGGCTCATGACGAAGTCTCGCGGCAATCATCCCGCAGCCATACGTAAATGGCGGGGATCACCAGCAGGGTCAGGGCCGTCGAACTGGCAAGGCCGAACACCAGGCTGATCGCCAGCCCCTGGAAGATGGGGTCGGCCAGGATGAAGGCGGCGCCGATCATGGCCGCCACGGCGGTCAGGAAGATCGGCTTGAAGCGGATGGCGCCGGCCTCCAGCAGCACCTCGCGCAGGGGCAGGTCGCCGCGGGCCTGCAGGTGGCGGATGAAGTCCACCAGCAGGATGGAGTTGCGCACGATGATGCCGGCGAGCGCGATGAAGCCGATCATCGAGGTCGCCGTGAACGGCGCCGAGAACAGCCAGTGGCCGAGCACGATGCCGATCAGCGTCAGCGGCACCGGCACCAGGATCACCAGCGGCAGCTTGAAGCTGCCGAACTGCCCCACCACCAGCAGGTAGATGCCGAGGATGGCAACGGCGAAGGCCGCGCCCATGTCGCGGAAGGTGACGTAGGTGATTTCCCACTCGCCGTCCCACAGCATGGTGACGTGGCGCTCGCTCTGCGGCTGGCCGTGGTAGCCGATGACCGGGGCGCCGCCGAGGTCGCTCCAGTCCATGGCGGCGATGCGCTCCTCCACCGCGAACATGCCGTAGATGGGGGCTTCGAAGTCGCCCGCCAGGTCGGCCATGATCATCTCGGCATAGTGGCCGTCGCGGCGGAAGATGACGTGGCTGGCCGGTTCGCGGGTCAGGGTCACCACGTCGCCCAGTTCCACGATGCCGGTACGGCCGGGCACCGGGGTGCTGAGCAGGCGCTCGCCGGGGGTGAGGCCGGCGTTGGGCAGGCGGACGCTGATCTCGATGGGGTTCTGGCCGTGGCCGCGGTGGGAATAGCCCACCGGCACGCCGCCCATCAGCGCGGCGATGGTGTCGTAGACCGCTTCTTCCTCGACGCCGTGATACTCCAGCGCCTGCTGGTTGATGGCGATGCGCAGCCGTTCCGCCGGGGTGCCGTAGCTGTCGTCGACATCGACCACGAAGGGCACGTCGCGGAAGGCCTGCTTGATGCGCTCCGCCGCCGCCCGCCGCACTTCCGGCGTCGGGCCGTAGACTTCCGCCAGCAGGGTCGCCATCACCGGCGGGCCGGGGGGCACTTCCACCACCTTGAGGCTGGTGCCGGCCGGCACCGGCAGGTCGGCGAGGCGGCGGCGGACCTCCAGCGCGATGTCGTGGCTGGAGCGGTCGCGGGCGTCCTTGGCGGCCAGGTTGACCTGCAGGTCGCCCAGTTCCGGGCTTTCGCGCAGGTAGTAGTGGCGCACCAGGCCGTTGAAGTTGAACGGCGCGGCGGTGCCGGCATAGGCCTGCATGTCGCGCAGTTCCGGCAGGTCGGCCAGCGCCCGCGCGGCGGCCATCAGCACCCGCTCGGTATCCTCCACCGTGGAGCCTTCCGGCAGGTCGACCACCACCTGCAGCTCCGACTTATTGTCGAAGGGCAGCAGCTTGACGGTCACGTCCTTGGTGTAGAACAGCAGGCAGACGGCCACCGTCGCCGCCCCGACGGCCAGCAGGAACACCTTCGACCGCCGCCGCCCGACCAGCAGCGGTGCGGCGATGCGGCGGTAGAAGCGGCCCATGGCGCTGTCGGAGCCTTCATGCCCGTGCGCCTCGGCGATCTGCGCCGCCCGGCCGCCGGCCAGCTTCAGCAGCAGCCAGGGGGTGATGATGACGGCGACGAAGAACGAGAACACCATGGCCGCCGAGGCATTGGCGGGAATGGGGCTCATGTATGGCCCCATGAGGCCGGAGACGAACATCATCGGCAGCAGGGCGGCGACGATGGTCAGGGTGGCGATGATGGTCGGGTTGCCCACCTCCGCCACGCCCTCGATGGACTTGCGCAGGATGGAGCGGCCGTCCTTCATCTGCCAGTGGCGGACGATGTTCTCCACCACCACGATGGCGTCGTCGACCAGGATGCCGATGGAGAAGATGAGCGCGAACAGGCTGACGCGGTTGATGGTGTAGCCCATCAGCCAGCTGGCGAATAGGGTGAGCAGGATGGTGGTGGGGATCACCACCGCCACCACTACGCCTTCCCGCCAGCCGATGGCGACGGTGATGAGGACGACGATGGACACCGTGGCAAGGCCCAAGTGGAACAGCAGTTCGTCGGCCTTTTCCAGCGCCGTGGCGCCGTAGTTGCGGGTGACCTCGACGGCGATGCCGGCGGGGATGAGGTCGCCCTTCAGCCCCTCCAGCCGCGTCAGCACCGCGTCGGCCACCGTCACTGCGTTGGCGCCGGACCGCTTGGCCAGCGCGATGGAGACGGCCGGCCGGGCGGAAACCTCGGCCGCCGTGCCGTTGCCGCCCGCCTGGACCTGCCACACGCGGGCATCGCCGGGGGCGGCGCCGACCACCACCTCGGCCACGTCCTGCAGGTAGACCGGGCGGCCGTCCTGGGTGGTGACCAACAGCTGGCCGATGTCGGGCACCCCCTGCAGGGTCTGCCCCGCCACCACCGGCAGCGACAGGCCGCCGTCGCGCACCCGGCCGACGGTGAAGGAGCGGTTGGCGTTCTCCACCTTGTCGACCACGTCCTTCAGGGTGACGCCGTAGAGCGCCAGTTTCTCCGGGTCGGGCTCGACGCGGATCTGGTCGGCGCGGCCGCCGGCAATGAAGGTGAGGCCGACATTGTCCACCTTCATCAGTTCGGGCAGCAGGGTGTCGGCGATGTTGAACAGGGCGTTGTCGTCCCACCGCGCCGCCTGCGGGCCGTCCTCGGCGAACAGGGTGAGGACGACGATGGGCACGTCGTTGATGCCGCGCCCGACGATTAGCGGCTCGGGGATGCCGATGGGGATGCGGGCGATGTTGGCGCGGATGGTTTCATGCACCCGCAGGATGGCGGCGTCCTCGCTGGTGCCGACGTCGAAGCGGGCGGTGACGGTGACGTGGTCGTCCACGGTCTGGGAATAGACGTGCTCCACATCGTCGATGCCCTTGACGATGTCCTCCAGCGGCTTGGTCACCAGTTCGGCGGCATCGACGGCGCGCAGGCCGTTGGCGGTGACCATGATGTCGACCATGGGCACGCTGATCTGCGGCTCTTCCTCGCGCGGCAGCTGGATCAGCGCCACCAGCCCGACCACCAGCGAGGCCAGCAGCAGGAGCGGCGTCAGCGGCGAGCGGATGAAGGCCTGGGTGATGTGCCCCGAAATGCCGAGCTTCATCGGGCCGCCTCCGGCGCCGAGGCCGAGGCCGAGGCGGCCGGCGGCAGCAGCACGTCGCCGGGGCGCAGGCCGGAGAGCACCTCGCGGCCGCCGGCGGCGGGCTGGCCGGGCTGCACCACCACCTCGGTCCCGTCGGCCAGGGTGGCGAAGGTGAGGCCCCAGCGGCGGGTCAGGTAGTCGTCCGGCACCACGATGGCGCTGCGGGTGCCGGTCGCCACATGCACCAGCGCCCGCTCGCCGACGAAGAAGTCGCCGAGCCCGTCCACCTGCACGTCGGCCACCACCCGGCCGTTGGTCAGGCGCGGGTAGACCTGCACGATCTCGCCGTCGCGGGCGGTGCCGGTGGCGTTCTCCGCCAGGCCGCGCGGGCCGACCAGCACCCGGTCGCCGCGGGCCAGGAAGCGGGCGTGGCGTTCCGGCAGTTCCAGGCGCAGGACGTAGCTGTCGGCGGCGATCACCGCCACCGTCTCGCCGGGCAGGACGACGCTGCCGTTCTGCACCGGCACGTCCAGCACCCGCCCCGGCGCCGGGGCCAGCACGGCGCCCTGACCGGCCTGCTCGGCAATGACCGAGCGTTCGGCGCGCACGGAGTCGACGGTGCGTTCCAGCACCTGCATCTCGGTGCGGGCCTCGTCCAGCCGCGTCTGGGCGATGACGCCCTGGCGGCGCAGTTCGGTGGCGCGGCTGAACTCGGTGCGGGCCTGGGCGAGCTGGGCCTGCAGGCTGGCGATGCGGGCATCCAGCGCCTGCATCTGCAGCGCCAGCTTGACGTCGCCCACCACCGCCAGCACCTGGCCGGCCTCCACCATGTCGCCCTCGTCGACGATCAGGTCGGCGACGGTGCCGCCGATGCGGGCGCGGGCGGCCAGTTCCTTGATGCTCTCGACGGTGGCGAAGACGGCCTTGCGATCCTGGATCTGCACCGGCTCGACGGTCAGGCCGGAGGCGGCAGCCGCCGGAGCGGGGGGAACGGCGACGGCCGCAGTGCCGAACGCCGCCGCCACGACGGCAGCGGCCAGCAGGGGGCGGAAGGTCATGAACAGAGTCCCTTCTGGTCGGAGGGCGCGGCACGCACGCCCGGCAGGGGCGGGCGCCGCATGATCTGTTGACCAATATATTCGTCATAGCTAAATTAGCAAGTATGGATACGACAGCATTCCCCGCCAACGCCAAGGCTGCCGCCGCCCTTCTGCGGGCGCTCGGCAACGACCGGCGGCTGCTGATCCTGTGCGAACTGTCCGCCGGCGAGAAGACGGTGGGCGCGCTGGAGGCCGCCGTCGGCCTCAGCCAGTCGGCGCTGTCGCAGCATCTGGCGCGGCTGCGCCACGACGGGCTGGTGGCCACCCGGCGGGAGGCCCAGCACATCTTCTACCGCGTCGCCAGCCCGGCGGCGTTGCAGGTGATCGAAACCCTGGCCGGCCTGTACTGCCGGCCGCCCGCATCCTCAGGGAGGTAACGTGATGTCCATTGATCGTGTGGTTCTTGCCTTCGCCGGCACCGTGGTGCTGCTGACCGTCGCCGCCGCCCTGTTCGCCGGCATCACCTGGGCGCTGTGGATCACCGGCTTCGTCGGCCTGAACATGCTGCAGGCGGCCTTCACCGGCTTCTGCCCGCTCGCCATCGTGCTGAAGAAGCTGGGCGTGAAGCCGGGCGAGGCGTTCAGCTGAACAGGTCGGGCGGCGCGGGCGGGGCGGCAGGGGCGGCAGGGGCATCCTCCGCCGCCGCGATGGTGCCGGCCCACGGCCGCAGCAGGTCGGCCACCGCCTCGAACGGCAGGTCGGAGATCCAGGCGTCCTCCGCCTCGCGCGGCAGGATGACCGGCATGCGGTCGTGAATCCCGGCGATGGACGGCGCCGGGGCGCAGGTGATGATGGCGAAGTAGTCCCCGTCCACCAGCCCCGCGAAGCTGAACAGGGCGGTGCCGTCGCCGTCGCCGTTGCCACTGCCGGGGATGATGGTGTTGCGGTGGCGCGCCTTGCCGTCCTTGCGCCATTCATAATACGCCGTCGCCGGCACCAGCACGCGGCTGCCCAGCAGGCGGCGGAAGGTGGGCTTCTCGGTCAGCGTCTCGGCGCGGGCGTTGAGGAGCGGCTTGCCGTCGCGCGGCGAGGGGATGCCGAAATGCTTGCGCAGCAGCACCCCCTTGCGCCCCTTCACCGGGGCCGGGTCGGTCGGCCGGATCTCGGGAATCGGCAGCGGTGCGCGCGGCGGCGCGGTCAGGCCGTAGCGGTTCACCAGGTCGATCGGCGCGCAGGTCAGGGAGTAACGCGAACACATTGCGGCTGCTTGTCTTTCCTCTGTTGCCGGACGGCGCCGGATCAGCTTATCTGACGGCATGAGCACCGACCAGAACACCGTCGTCATCTCCGGCACCAGCCGGGGCATCGGCCAGACCACCGCCCTGCGCTTCATGCAGGAAGGATGGCGGGTCATCACCTGCGCCCGCGGGCCGCTGCCCGACGACCTGCGCCGCGCCGACAACTGGAGTCACCACTTCCAGCTCGACCTTACGGGGCGGGAGGCGGTGGAGACCTTCCTGCGCGAGGTGAAGGGCATTCTGGCCGGGGCGCCGCTGCACGCGCTGGTGAACAACGCCGGCGTGTCGCCGAAGACCCCGTTCAAGGAGCGCCTGGGCATCCTCAACGGCTCCATCGACGGCTGGCGCGACGTGTTCGAGCTGAACTTCTTCGCCCCGCTGCGGCTCGGCCGCGGTTTTGCCGGCGACCTGGCCAAGGCGAAAGGGGCGATCGTCAACATCACCTCCATCGCCGGCCACTACGTGCATCCCTTCGCCGGCTCGGCTTACTCCACCTCCAAGGCGGCGCTGTCGGGGCTGACGCGCGAGATGGCGGCGGAGATGGCGCAGCTCGGCATCCGCGTCAACGCGGTGGCGCCGGGCGAAATCCAGACGGAGATGATCAGCCCGGAGTACGAGGCGCTGATCCCGCGCATCCCGCTCGACCGCATGGGCAAGCCCGAGGACGTGGCGGCGGCGGTGTTCCGCCTGTGCACCGAGGAATTCAACTACGTCACCGGGACGGAGATCTTCGTCACCGGCGGCCAGCACCTGTACTGACCGGACGGCGGAGGATGGCGGCGTCATGACAGCGAAGACCATCCTCGTCACCGGCGGCAGCCGCGGCATCGGCCGCGCCGTCGCCATCGGCGCCGGGCGGCTCGGCTGGGCGGTGGCGGTGGGTTATGCCGGCAACCAGGCGGCGGCGGAAGAGACGGTGGCCGCCGTCCAGGCCGCCGGCGGCCGGGCGGTGGCGGTGCGCGGCGATGTCGCCGTGGAAGCCGACGTGCTGGCGCTGTTCGACGGCGCCGAGGCCGCCTTGGGGCCGCTGGACGGGGTGGTGGTCAACGCCGGCATCGTGGCGCCGCCGAAGCCGCTGGCCGACATGGACCTCGACCGCCTGCGCCGCATGATCGACGTCAACGTGCTCGGCGCCTACCTGTGCGGGCGGGAGGCGGCGCGGCGGCTGTGCACCGACCGCGGCGGCCGGGGCGGCAGCATCGTCTTCCTGTCGTCCATCGCCGCCACCCTGGGCGCCGCCAACGAATACGTCGACTATGCCGGCACCAAGGGCGCCGTCGACTCGCTCACCCGCGGGCTGGCGCGCGAACTCGGGCCCCATGGCGTGCGGGTGAATGCGGTGCGGCCGGGGCTGATCGACACCGACATCCACGCCAGCGGCGGCCAGCCCGACCGCGCCCATCGCCTCGGCGCCGGCACGCCGCTCGGCCGCGCCGGACGGGCGGAGGAAGTGGCCGACGGCATCCTGTGGCTGCTGGGCGACGGCGCCTCCTACACCACCGGCGCCCTCATCGACATTGCCGGCGGACGGTAGGGGCGGCGGCCATGAAAAAAGGCGATGCCCGCACGGACATCGCCTTTTCCATCGGTCACGGCAACCGGATCAGGTGGCCTGCTTCACCCATTGGCGCAGCTGGTGCAGCCAGTTGACCAGATAACCGCCTTCTTCTGCTCTCCATATTAAGGGCGATTTCATCCCTTCGCACAGGCCGGCGTCATTGCGCGGCGCGGGCATCGCTCTGGCTCGTTACCATGGGCAGGGTGAAGCAGACGGTGGTGCCGGCGTCGCGGCGGGTGGCGAGGCCGATGCGGCCGCCGTGGCGTTCGACGATGCGGCGGGCCAGCGACAGGCCGATGCCGGAGCCCGGCGTCACCCCCGGCCCGTGCAGGCGGCGGAACATCTGGAAGGCTTCCTCCGCCCGCTCCTGGTCGAAGCCGAGGCCGTTGTCGGCGATGGTCACCCGCCACATCTCGCCGTCGGGCGCGGCGGTGACGGTGATGCGCGGCGGCCGGTCGGGGTGGCGGAACTTCAGCGCGTTGCCCAGGATGGCCCGGAACAGCTGGACGATCTGGGCATCCAGGCCGCTCACCGTCGGCAGCGGCGCCTCCACCGTCACCACGGCGTCCTGCGACTCGATGCTGGCGTGCAGGGACTCCAGGGCGACGGTCAGCGCCCGGTTGAGGTCGACGCTGCGAAAGGGCTCCTGCCGGGTGTCGGCGCTGGCGTAGAGCATCAGGTCGTCGACGATCTGCCGCATGCGGCGGGCGCCGGTGACGATGTGGGTGAGGTAGACGCGGGTGTCGGCGTCCAGCCGGTCGCCCAGGTGCCGCTCCAGCAGCTGCGCGAAGGAGACCTGGGTGCGGGTCGGTTCCTTCAGGTCGTGGGAGGCGAGATGGGCGAATCGCTCCAGCTCGGTGTTGGAGCGGGTCAGTTCCTCCACCGTGTGCACCAGGTCCTGTTCCATGCGCTTGCGGGCGGTGATGTCCTCGCACAGGGCGGCGATCAGGCGGACGTGGCTGTTGCGGTGTACCGGCGACAGGGTGGTGCGGCCCCACACGGGGGTGCCGTCGGGCAGCAGGTAGCGGACCTCCACCTGGGCATGGGGGCGGGCGCCGGTGGCGACGGCGGCGGCGGCCTCCAGCAGCGGCGGCAGGTCGTCGGCGTGGACCACGTCGGCCCACGACAGCGTCGCCAGTTCGGCGGCACTGCGGCCGGCCAGCTGGCCGTAGCGGTCGTTGACGCGGCGGAAGGAGCCCTCCGGCGTCACCAGGGCCATGCCGACGGCCGCCTGCTCGAAGGCGGCGCGGAAGCGTTCCTCGCGCTCGGCCAGGGCGTCCATCTGGGCACGGCGGATGCCCTCCATCTGCCGCGCCATGTGGCGGGACAGGGCCCAGATCACCAGCCCGGTGATGGTGATGAAGGCCAGCCCCTTCACCGTCTGGGCCTGCGCCAGCGCCGCCGCATCCGGGAACACGGCGTGCAGCACGCGGTCGGAGAACACGATCCACAGCGCCGCCAGGGTCACGTAGACCGCAGCGATGCGCACCGGCGACAGCAGCGGCCGGCGGGAGCGCGGGCCGTGCAGCGGCGCTTCCTCCTCCTGCATCGGCCTTCCCCTGACGAGCTGGAGCGGTTAACCCTGACGGCTGTCAGTGTACTTCAGTCGTCGCACCCGGTCCAGGAAGCGCAGCGACAGCAGCACCGCCGCCGTCACCAGCCCGGCCAGCAGGCCCCACCAGATGCCGACGCCGCCCAGTCCGACCCCGAAGGCCAGCAGCGCGCCCAGCGGCACGCCGATCACCCAGAAGCCGGTGGCGGCGATGACCATGGGGCCGCGGGTGTCCTTCAGGCCGCGCAGGGCGCCGGAGGAAATCACCTGCGTCGCGTCGGCCAGCTGGAAGCCGGCCGCCACCGCCAGGAATGCCACCGCCAGCCCGGCCACCGGCTGGTCCGCCGCTTCCCAGCCCAGGTACAGCACCACCAGCCACAGCGGCGCGAACCAGAAGGTCAGCGCCGCCAGCGACATGAAGGCAAGGCCGCCGGCCAGCGCCGCCTGCCAGGCGCGCAGGGCGCCGGCCGGATCGCCGCGCCCCACCGCCAGCCCGACCCGCACCGTCGCCGCCTGCGACAGCCCCATGGGCACCATGAAGGTGATGGAGGCGATCTGGATGGCGATCTGGTTGGCGGCCAGGGCGTCCAGCGAGATCAACCCCATCAGGAACACGGCGGCGGCGAACATGCCCATCTCCATGACCATGGTCAGGCCGATGGGCAGGCCGATGCGCAGGATGGCGCCGAAGGTCGGCCAGTCCGGCCGCCACAGCCGCGCCAGCACATGCAGCCGCCGCACCCGCCGGGCGCGGGTGACATAGAGGAACAGCGCCGCCGCCTGCAGGGTCGCCACGATCGAGGTGGCGATGCCCGCCCCCGCCAGCCCCAGCGCCGGGAAGCCCCAGTTGCCGAACATCAGGGCATAGTTCAGGGTCGCGTTGACGCCGATGGCGGCGATGCTCAGCCCCAGCACCACGCGGGTGAGGGTGAAGGCCGCCAGCAGGGCGCGGCTGACCATGAACATCAGCGCCGGCACCAGCGCCCAGCTGGCCCAGAACAGGTAGATGCCGGCGTCCGCCGACGCCTGCGGCGGCTGGCCGAGGGCGAGCAGGATGGACTCAGCATTCCACAGCACCGCCATGCCGGGCACGCCGATCACCGCCGCCATCCACAGGCCCTGGCGATAGGCCCGACGGGCATCGCGCGCGTTGCGCCGGCCGAGCGCCTGGGCGATCAGCGGCGAGGTCGCGGCGGTGACGCCGATGCCGAACAGCAGCACGGCCAGGAACAGGTTGAGCCCGAGGGAGCCGGCGGCCAGCGCCTCCGGTCCCAGGTGACCCATCATCATGACGTCGGTGGTCTCCAGGCCGATCTGCGCCAGCTGCGTCAGCGCCAGCGGCAGCCCGAGACGAAGGGTTTCCTTCAGTTCACCGCGCCAGGCAGCGGACGGCACGGCGACCTCTTGCACACTTGCGGGGACGCCCGGCGTATCCCGGCGCGTCCCCGCTTGTCAAACCGGCAGGAGGAGAAGGTGGCTCAGGACGCCGCCTGCAGGGTCAAACGGCGCTCCCAGGCCAGGGTGTGGCGCAGCACGGTGTCGAGGTCGTCGTGCCGGGGCTGCCAGGCGAGGGTCTGCTTGAGGCGCGACGACTCGGCGATGAGGGCGCCGATGTCGCCGGCCCGGCGCGGCTTCTCCCGCACCGTCAGCGGGCGGCCGGCGACGCGGGCGATGGCGTCGGCCACCTCGCGCACCGTGTAGCCGCGGCCGTAGCCGCAGTTCATCACCGTGCTGGCGCCGCCGGCGAACAGGTAGTCGAGCGCCAGCACATGGGCGTCGACCAGATCGGTGACGTGGATGAAGTCGCGCACGCCGGTGCCGTCGCGGGTGTCGTAGTCGGTGCCGAAGATGTCGAGCCCGTCGCGCAGGCCGAGCACCGCCTCGCACGCCACCTTGATGAGATGGCAGGCGCGCGGGTTGCGCTGGCCGGTGCGCCCCTGCGGATCGGCGCCGGCCACGTTGAAGTAGCGCAGGGCGGCATAGGTCATGCCCGCCGGCCCGGCGCTGTCGGCCAGGATGCGCTCCACCATCAGCTTGGACTGGCCGTAGGGGCTGATGGGGTTGGGCGGCACGCTTTCATCCACCTGCACGATGCCGGGCTCGCCGTAGACGGCGGCGGTGGAGGAAAACACGAAGTGCGCCACGCCGGCGGCGGCGCAGGCCTCGATCAGGCAGCGCGAGACGGTGGTGTTGTTGTGATAGTAGAGCAGCGGCTTTTCCATGCTCTCCGGCACGCTGGTGGAGCCGGCGAAATGCAGCACCGCCTGAACGCGGTGGCGCTCCAGGATGGCCTGCACCTCGGCGGTGTCGCCGGCATCGGCCACATGGAACGGCACCCCGGCCGGCACCGCCTCGCGGCTGCCGTTGCTCAGGTTGTCGAGGCCGATGGGCTGCCAGCCGGCGTCCTGCAGGGCCAGCACGGCATGGGAGCCGATGTAGCCGGCGCAGCCGGTGACCAGCACGGCGGGTTTGCTGTGCGACACGGTGTTTCCTTTCCCTCCGGTGAAGCTCCGCCGACGCCTCGGGCGGCGGGCGGGCGGGTGTCGGGAAAGTTTCCGGGCGGCGGGCAGGCTTTCCTATTCGCCGGGCGGCTAGAACGGGCGGCGGAAACGGCTGCCGCCGAAAGTTGGCGCCGCCGCACAACCGGCGTAGCGCCCGCCATGCCGGCACGAAAACGCCGCCGGCGAGGGTCGCGGGCGGCGGCGGAGCGGGCGAGGAGGAGAGGAGAGGGGGGGCGCCCGTCGCGGTGTCGCAGGGGGGAATGGTGAGGGGGAAAGACTCCACCGCGACGGGCGCAGGGCTATGGGGCCCTGGGGATGATCGTAGGGCGCGGCGGCCATCCCGCGCCACCGCGCAAGGGGCGTAGACCAGCCCTCCCGAGGGTGGGGAAGCTTCTCCCCTCGGCCGGACCGCCTCCGGGGGCGGTTCTGGCGCAGCTGATCCACATGACAGCAGTATGAACCAGTTGGTGCCAGTGCGACCTTTTGATGCGGGTCGTAAGCGCGGGGTCGCCACATGGATATGTCGAGGGTTGCGGGATATAAGACCTTGGTCTAGGGTAGTCATGCCGAAAGGAATATCGGCCGCTCCGACGGCGGGTGCGCTGTGGACGCATAATAGTTGAGGTGCTGAGTAAGGCTTGGCGGCGGTGTCGCGGCGACTGTCGACAGGATTTGGGGTGTGAATGATCTTGTGAAAATTGCCACGGCACAGGCTTCGGGCGTTCCCTGCGTCGTGTGTCAACCGACATGCAGGACGACCGGCCGGAGAAGCCCCGACTCATCGGGCGTGGTCGGCGACTGCAGGAAGGCACATCGGCAGGGCCGGCCGGCGGCAGATCATTCGGGGAAGCCGCAGGTCACCGTGCCACCACTGGAAGCGTCCCTCCCGGGTTCCGGGATCAGCCAGAAGGGTTGGTTCCTAGCGGATGTTTCCTGTGTCCGTGTTGCGAACGGTAAGCCGTTTGAGGACACAGATAAGACACAAGAATGCCTGTTCCCTTTTGCCGGATGTTCCATAACATTCGGCCAGTCGGGAACCTTGAGACATAAATCGCGACTTGGGGATAATCCTTTTCTGACTTTGGGGGTCACGATGGAAAAAGACACGATCAAAACTGTAATCGTTGAAAGCAATTCCTTCTTCCGCGAAGGACTTAAGAGCATCCTCCGCGACAGCCGTTTCGACATCGGTTTCGAGTCCGAGAAGCCCGAGGATGCTCTGGCTTATCTGCAGGCCGAGAAGCCGGATCTGGTGATCGTCGAGCTGCCGGTCGGCGCCGAGGCGGTGCCGGAAGCCTTCCACGCCATCCGCGAGGCGGTGCCGGAAGCCCGCATCGTCGCCCTGGTCGGCCAGCAGTGCCCGATGCTGATGACGGACTGCCTGATGCAGGACATCGACGGCTTCCTCATCAAGACCATGAAGCCCAACGTGCTGCTGCAGTCGCTGGCGCTGATCGCCGAAGGTGAACGGGTGTACCCCGCTAACCTGGTGGCCCGCCTGCTGCGCGGCGGTGCGCAGTCGATGGTCATGATGCCGGGCAGCCAGGAACAGTACAACCTCACCGCCCGCGAGATGGACATCCTCCACCTGCTGGTGGCCGGCGAGCCCAACAAGGTCATCGCCCGCCGCCTGAGCATCACCGAGGCGACGGTGAAGGTTCACCTGCGCAGCCTGCTCAAGAAGATCAACGCCGCCAACCGCACCCAGGCGGCCATCTGGGCGCTGCATCACGGCTTCGCCAGCACGGGCGCCGCGGCCGCGGCCGGCGCTCCGGCCTGACGTCTGTCGCCAGGCGACCGCAGCGACCGGCGGGCATCGCCGCTCCCACCCAAGGGCGCGGCGATGCCCGTCGGCGTTTCGGCGGACGGCGTCGTCATCCGCGGGGGCGGAGGCGGCGCGACGGTCCGCGCAAGGGGGGACAGGAGACACCTTCATGCTTCACCGCCATCCGGGCCCCGTGCCCGCGCCGCCGGCGTCCCGGCGGCCGTTCCACGTTGCCGTCATCATGGACGGCAACGGCCGCTGGGCGACCGCCCGCAGCCTGCCGCGCACCGCCGGCCATGTGCGCGGGGTCGAAAGCGCCAAGGAAATCATCCGCACCGCGCCTGACCTCGGCATCACCCACCTGACGCTGTTCGCCTTCTCCACCGAGAACTGGCGCCGCCCGCGGGCGGAAGTGTCGGTGCTGATGACCCTGCTGCGCAGCCACCTGGAAAGCGAGGTGCAGGAACTGGCCGGGCGCGGCGTGCGGCTCAGCTTCCTCGGCGGCCGCGACCGCCTGCCGGCCGACATCGTCGACCTGATGGCGCGGGCGGAGGCGGATACGGCCGGCAACGAGGGCCTGCATGTGGCCGTCGCCGTGGATTACGGCGGCAGCCGCGACATCGTGCAGGCGATGCAGGGCCTCGCCCGCCAGGCGGCGGCAGGCACCCTGGCGCCGGAGGACATCGACGAGGACCGTGTGGCCGCCGCCCTGTGGACCGGCACCATGCCCGACCCCGACCTGCTCATCCGCACCGGCGGCGAGCAGCGGGTCAGCAATTTCCTGCTGTGGCAGTGCGCCTATGCCGAGTTCGTCTTCCGCGACACCCTGTGGCCGGCCTTCGACCGCGCCGAGCTGGAGCACTGCGTCGCCCAGTTCGGCCGCCGCGAACGCCGCTTCGGCGCGGTGCTGACATCGTGATGCGGACCGCTGCCGCCCTTGCCCTGCTGGCGGGGCTGGCGGGCGTGGCGTGGCTTTCCCTGACGGCCGGCGGCGAAGCGTCGCCGGCCGTCGCCGCGTCCGGCTGGTGGAGCCTGCGCACGCCGGACCATCCGTGGGACAAGCTGGTTCACGCCATCGTCTACGCCGGCTTCATGGCGCTGGTGACGGCCATGGCGCCGCACGGCCGCCGCTGGCAGTGGGGCGGCGGGGCGGCGCTGTTTCTGTTCGGGGTGGTGATCGAGGTGATGCAGGGCACCATTCCCGGCCGCACCGCCTCGGTGGCCGATGCCCTGGCCAACCTGGCGGGGATCGTCGTCGGGGCGCTGGCGGCGCGGCGGGTGCTGGGCACCGCGCGCGGCGGCTGAGATCAGGCGGTGCGGCCCGGCGGCTCCGGCCGCAGCCAGCCGGTGACAGAGCGCAGGCCCTTGCGCGCCAGATGCGGCACCAGCAGCGCCGGCGGCATGCGCAGCAGATGGCCGCGCAGCAGCAGCAGCGTTTCCGCCGAGCCGCTGAAGGCGGTGCGGCAGCCGGGCAGGGCGGGCCGCAGGGCATGGTCGAACAGCACGTCGGTGACGGTGCGGCGGCGACGGCCGGCATCCTTGGCGGTGCGGGCGACCACATACTCCGGCACCGGCGTCCCGAACAGCCGCCGGCAGTGGCCGAAGGCCATCAGCAGCGGCACGCTGAGGCCGAGGTGACGGGCCCGCAGCGCCAGCAGTTCCCACCATGCCGGATCGTGGCCGAAGCTGCGCATCAGCCGGTCCATGTCCGACAGGTCGCGCAGGCCGTTGGGGAACTCGGTGTCGGTGAACAGGTGGGCGGCGCTGTGCAGCACCATGTCGGCCGGCATCGGCACCAGCGCCCGGCCGCCGAGCACCGTGCGGCCGGCGGCCAGCACCATGCCTTCGTCCACCTTCAGGCGCGACACCGGCGGCGACAGGGTGTGATGGACGTCGAGCACCGACTCGCGGCTGGCGTGGACCAGCGGCGGCAGCTGGTGCATCCAGCGGTGATAATAGAGGAAATCGTAGGGGTCGAGGTGGCTCGCCACCCAGCCGCCGGCGCGCAGGGCCTGTTCCACCTCGCCCAGGCGGTCGCGCGGCACCAGCAGGTCGATGTCGCCGAACAGCCGCCCGTCGGCCGAGGCCATGCCGCCAGCGGCATAGGCGGCGCCCTTCAGCAGCATGGGCGTGACGCCGGTGGGGGCGAGGGCGTCGAGCATGCGCTCCACCTCCGCCAGCACGTCGATGCGGTGGCGGGCGGCCAGCAGCAGGGCGGCATCCAGGTGGCGGCGCGGCCCGGCCGGCACGGCTTCAAGGCAGCCGGCTTCCTGCAGGCACAGGCCGACGCGCGGCAGCAGGCGGGTGGCGCGGGCGGCGGGGATCACCGCTTCCCACTCGGCCAGGGAGAGGCGGCCGACGGTTTCCTGCGGCCGGGCCAGCAGGCCGCAGATGAGGGCGCGCACGTCGCTCATGCCGCCGCCTCCGCCGCCGTTGCCGATGAGGAGGCGAGACCGTCGAGCACCGCCACCGCCCGGCCCAGGTCGGCATGGGCGAGGGTATGGGGCGTCACCGCCTCTACAAGGTCGGCGACCAGATCAAAGTCGCGGCGGCCGCGTCGGCCCCACTCGAAACACTGCTCCAGGATGCCCATCATGGCGTGGCCGCGCGACTGCGGGTGCAGCAGGGTGTCGCCCTCCGGCGTGTAGTGCGGGGTGACCAGCCAGCGCGGCCGGGCAGGGCGGGCGCGGGCGGCGACGCTGGCCGCCGGCGGCCGCATGAGGGTGATCGGCCCCTTGTGCGCCGTCGGCACGGTGGGGGCGAAGCGGGCGTCGGGGGCCAGGGCGGCGATGGCGCGCGGCATGTCGTTCTTCAGGCTCACCGGCCGGGGCAGGGGATGCAGCAGGCCGTCCTCCACCCCCAGCACGGCGAATTCGTCCGACAGCAGGCGCCAGCGGCCGGTTGCCACCAGGGCGGCCGCCAGGGTGCTCTTGCCCGAGCCGGACGGGGCCGGCAGGATCAGGGCATCGTCGCCATGGGCGACCACGGCGGCGTGGAACATCAGGTGGCCGAGGCCGTGGTTGGCGAGGCTCCAGTTCAGCGCCCACTCGAACAGCAGGCCGCACATGCCGCGGCCCTGCGGCGCGAAGGCGGGCTGGCCGTCGATCAGGCACAGCACCCGCCGGTGCGGCGCGTGCCGCAGCGACAGGGTGGGGCGCAGTTCGCAGGTGAAGTCGGTGAAGGTGTCGGCGGGCGCCAGCGGCCAGTCGCCATAGAGCAGCGGGAACAGGGCCGCGAACTCGGGCAGGGTGGAGCGCACGCGCGTCACCATGGGGCCAAGGTCGATCTGCAGGCCCGGCCCGGCCAGGCGCTGGCGCAGCGCCTGCGGGTCCAGGCTGCCGACGGTCACGGTGTGGTCTGCGGAACGATCAGCTGGCACCGGGACAGGGACTCCAGCGAGACGGCAAGGGGGCCTTCCACCTGCGCCACCGGCAGGTCGGTTTCGGCGGCCAGCCAGCGGGCGAGGCCGGAGGGCGGTCGCGGTCCGCCGTCCGCCAGTTCGGCGAAGACGGCGGCCGCGACCCCCTGCAGGTGGTGGATGGCGCCGCTGGCCAGGTGGTAGACGATCACCTCGTGCTGCCACCGCCGCCAGACGATCTGGTCGTCGCCGGCCAGTCGCAGGGCGGCGTCGTCGGCGACCATGGCGTCAGGCGCGCAGGGTGGTGAGGAGGTAGCCGATGGCTTCCGACGGGCTCCACTGGCGGCCGCCGACCGGGTCGCCGGCATAGAACGCCCGCACCTCGTCGATGGACAGCGGATAGTTGCGGAAGTTGGGGCTGCCCATTTCCCTGTTGAGGGCGTTCAGGAACGCCGCGGCATAGATCCGCTCGCTCGAATAGCCTTCGGTCAGGATTTCGTCGAAGAAGATGATCGGGCCGCGGCCGAAGGCCTGGTGGAAGGTGCCGAGGAACACCATGGTGCCGTCGGGCAGCACGTAGTCGAGGCGGTTGGTCTCGGCGATCATGCTGGCGAGGGTGACGTGCACCTCCGGCACCGCACCGGCCTCGGCGCTCGGCGTCGGCATCATCATGGAGGCGGTGGTATAGGCCGACTCGGGCACCTGGCCGTTGACGATGGCGGCCATCTGGGCCTCGGCCTGCAGCTGCTCCAGACGGGCGGCGCGGTAGGTTTCGATGGCGGCGTAGTAGGCCGCCTGCCAGTCCTCCGGGCGCGGGCCCGGCTCGCAGGCGGTCTGGCCCTTTTCCATCGCCCGCTGGAACGGCGAGCCCTGGAAGCCGGCGGCCGACACCGAGGCCGCCGTGGCGACCGAGAAGCACACCGTCTGCGCCCAGGCCGGGCGGGCCATCAGGGTCGTCACCACCGGCACGCCGATGAGGCCGGCCCGCAGCATGGCACGGCGCGAGGCGGAATAGGGGTTCTCCGTTTTCGGATCGGTCCCCGGAAGTCCGCCGCGCGGCACGTCAGGGGTCGGATGCTGCTCGTTCAGGTCCATGGTCACACCATCAGAAGTGATCGTTGCAGGTCCGGACGCGGGTTCGACCGCGCTGGGCGCGTGACGGGGCGCGAAGGGCAGGCGCGCAACAATCCACCGCACCCTTCGATGCCCACAAGGCTAGCGGCAGCCGCCGCAAGACCCAAGAACGCTTCCGGCTTAACGGGTTGGGAGGTGCCGCCGCCGGTTCGGGTTGTCGCCTTACACCTTTTGTCCGCCCGGCCCATACCGGCCGGGGGCGATGATCCCCTGCGGGTCGAGGGCGTCCTTCAGGCGCGCCACGGTGCGCCAGAACGGGTCGCCCGCGTCCATCATCAGGTCCATGTTGCCGATGTCGATCCGGTAGGGCGAAAAGCCGTCGTCGCGGTAGCGGGTGTTGAGCGCCCGCAGACAGGCATGGGCCCGTGCCACGTCGGCCGGATCGGCGCGGCGGAAGTCGATGCTCACCACGCCCTCCAACGTCCGGCCGCTCATCAGGTTCAGGGTGACCGCCGGCTGGAAGCCGTGCGCCTCGCCGACCTCGCGAGTCGCGGCCAGCATGGCGGCCACCGCCTCGCCGTGCAGCGGCACGATGGGGGCGGCGAAGACGATGCCGCCCTCGCCGGAGTCGGGATCGAGCACCGCCGGCTCGTCGCCGCCCGCCGGCCACCAGGTGGAATGCAGGGCGGCATCGGTGGGGATGCCCTCGGTCAGGCCCATCAGCGGCTCGATGCCGCGCAGGAAGGCCTGCATGCGCTTCAGGTGCAGGGCGGCGGCGACGGAATTGGCGGTGCGGCGCAGGCCCGGCGTCATGAAGCGCAGGCGGCCGAAGGGGGCCAGCCGGGCGCGCACGTGGCGGCGGGCGGCGGCGACATGGCCGGCGGTGCCCATGATGGCGCCGATGGCGCTCCACGGGCCGCGCAGCTGGCCGTTGACGATGGCCTGCGCCTCCTGCCGCGTCGCCGGCAGGCCGAGCGGGGCAAGCTGGCGGTGGACCAGCGGCGTCAGGGTGATCTCGCTGCGGCGGCGGTTGCCCACATGGACGACGCTTTCCAGCGCCCCTTCCTGGCGCAGCTCGCGCATGGCGTCGAACAGGCCGGGCAGGGCGGCCTCGTCGCGCACCGACAGGATCAGCGTCGACAGCGCCTCCGGCCGGCGCAGCAGGGCGACGGTGGCGGCGGTGACGATGCCCAGGTTGGACTGCACGAACAGCTCGCGCAGGTCGGGCCCGATGCCATGGGGGAACAGCCGGCCGACCCGGCTGCGCCCGTCGTGGCCGAAGCCGGTGCGCAGGATGTCGCCGTCGGCCAGCACCACCTCCAGGGCGATGAGGGTGTCGGCGCGGGTGGTGTTGTAGGCGACGCCGCGCTCCAGCGTGTTGCCCACCACCGACGTGCCGGCGCCGGAGCCGGTGACGTCGAGGAAGAACCGGCTGCCGGCGTCGGCCAGGGCCTGCGACAGCTGCCCCTGGGTCACTCCCGGTTCGATGGTGGCGGTGCCGAAGGTGTCGTCGAGTTCGAGGATGCGGTCCATACCCGACAGGTCGAGCACCACGCCGCCCTCGTTCACCGGCAGGCGGGAGCCGAGGCCCCAGTTGCGGCCGCGGCTGACGGAATAGAGCGGCACGCCATGGCGGCCGGCGGCGCGCACCACCGCCTGCACCTGCTCGGTGCCGGTCGGCCGCACCGCCAGCGGCACGGCGCGGGCATGGCCGCTGGCCGAGGTGCGGTAGGCGGCCAGCGCCGCCTCGTCGGCGATCACCGCCTCGGGTTCGAGGGCGGCGCGCAGGTCGGCGGCGAAATCGTCCAGTGCCATGGCCTCAGCCCACCTGACGGCCGATCCACGGCCCGATCAGGTTGGCGACCGGCAGCGGCAGGCGCTTCCACACGGCGATCATGCGCTGGTACTTGGGGTTGTTGGGGTTGACGTCGGGCATGGCCTCCCCGTCGGCAAGGCGGAACTCGTGGATCACCGGGCGCGGCTCGAAGCCCCAGTTCTTCTTGAACGCATAAGGGCCGGTGCCGACCTTGCTGCGGCCGAAGTCGAAGATGGAGTAGCCGCGCGACCGGGCATCGCGCATCAGCCGCCAGTACATCAGGTCGGCGGCGCCGGTGCCGCGGGCGGCGGGGTCGGCGCCGGTGTAGAAGGGCATCACCCGGTCGCCGTGGTAGAAGTTGAGCACCGAACTGACCGGGCGGCCGTTGTCGAACACCGTCAGCACGTCGCAGTCGGCGCCGAAGGTGTCCTTCAGGGCGCGGAAGTAGCCGCGGCCGAACACCGGGGTGCCGAGGTTGCGCATGCCGATGGCGAACAGCCGCCAGCACAGGTCGACGTCGTCGTCACGGCGCCAGGTCAGGGCCGGGTTCTCCAGCGCCTTGCGCACCACCGCCCGCTGCTTGCGCGGGATCTGCTTGAGGCAGGCGTCCTCGTCGGCCTCGATGGGGCGGTCGAAGGTGGCGTAGAGCCCCTCCTTCCGCGGCCAGGCGGCATGGGGGCGGGCGGGATCGCGGATTTCGATGTAGGCGGCGCCGGTCTTGCGCAGCAGCGCCTCGGCGGCGGCATCGATGGCGGCGATGCCGCCGTCCTCGCTGACCACCGCGCCGCCGCCGACACACCAGCCGGTGGAGACCAGGCGGGAGCCGAACAGGCGGCTTTTGACGTGGACCAGCGGCAGCACGCCGCGGATCTCGCCGGCCCGCTCGGCCAGCAGGAAGTGGCAGCGCTGGCCGAAGCTGCGTTCGATGACGCGGCGCCAGCCGGCGCGGTGGAAGAAGGTGGCGTCCGGGCAGGCGGCGACGAACGTGTCCCAGGGCCCGGCAGGGGCATCCCCTGCCAGCTCCGTGACCGTGTACGACAGCATCGCGGTGCTCCTCCGTGGATGGCTGGCCGGCGGCCGGTCACGCGGGGGCGGCACACTCCGCGTAGACGCGATCCATGCGGTCCCACGCGAAGTCGCGCAGCAGCCGGGCGAGCCGCCCTTCGGTGCGCGACAGGTTGAGGTAGTGCCGGAACGCCGACTTGCGCGACAGGCCGGAAACGCGGGGCTGGCCGGGATCGACCTCCCACGGGTGGCAGTAGAACACGGCCGGCTGCCCGTCGCGGTGGTTCACCCGGCGCACGCCGGCACGGAAAACGGCGTAGGGCAGAAGGCGGAAGAAGCCGCCGCCGGCGCACGGCAGGTTGCGTCCGCCCAGGCGGACGGTGGTCATCGGCACCTCCACCACCGGCACCTCGGCCTGCGGCCGATGGGCGAAGCGGGGCGCATCGGGCATGCCGTAGAGGTCGTGGCGGATGGGGTTGATGCTGGAGGAATAGGCATAGCCGGCGGCCGCCAGTTCCTCCCACGCCCAGGGGGTGTCGAGGCCGACCGAGAAGGTGGCGGCGCGGTAGCCGCGCACCGTAACACCGCCGACATCCTCCAGGATCGCCTTGGCGCGGGTGACGTCGGCGCGGAATTCCAGCGGCGTCTGCTCGCGCACCAGCCGGTGGCTGAGGCCGTGGCTGGCCAGTTCATGGCCCTCGGCGACGATGCGGCGGACCAGCGCCGGCGCCCGCTCCGCCACCCAGCCGAGGGTGAAGAAGGTGGCCTTTACGCCATGGTCGGCGAACAGGTCCAGCATGCGGTGGGTATTGGCCTCCACCCGCCGTTCCTGGCCGTCCCAGGTGGCGCGGTCAATGCGGCCGGCGAAGGCCTGCACCTGGAACCAGTCCTCCACATCGACGGTCATGGCGTTGACGACGGTCGGCTGTCGGCCGCCACCACCACCATTGCCGCCCGCCCGCCGCCGTCCCGGACGGTCGGCCTTGGCGGCGAGGGAGGAGTCCGGGGCGGCGACGGTGCGGGCGAGGTGGGTCATGACGGGGTTCGGGGCCTCATGCCATCAATGAAATCTTCCAGGTGTTCCGACAGGGTGGTCAGCGTGCGGCGGAACACCCGGTCGTGGCGGCGGCCGCGTTCCTCAAGGGCGCTCAGGCGGTCCTCGAAGGAATCCAGCAGGGCGGCAAGGTCCGACGGCAGCGCGAGGCCGGCGCCGGCGGCACCGGCCAGGGCGCCGTTGCGCGGCACCAGGGCCCGCGCCGCGCCCTCGCGGTCGAGCACCGACTCGCCTTCCGCCTCCATGTCCTCGGCCACCTCGTCCACCGCCTGGGCATCCAGGACGCGGCGGTCCTCCAGGCAGCCGAACAGCAGCAGGCGGGAACACAGCACGTTCACCCGCCGCGGCACGCCGCCGGTCTGGCGGTGGATGGCGTCGAAGACATCGGGGGCGAACTCCGGCGTACCGTCCCAGCCCACGGCCTTCATACGGTAGAGAATGTAACCCTCAATCTCGCCCGCTTCGATTGGCCCCAAGTGGCAGGAGGCGATGACCCTCTGGCGTAGCTGCTCCAGGTTGGGGCTGGCGAGGGTGGTGCGGAACTGCGGCTGCCCGACCAGCAGGGTCTGCAGCGCCGGGGCGCCGTCCACCGACAGGTTGGACAGCATGCGCAGTTCTTCCAGCGCATCGAACGGCAGGTTCTGGCATTCGTCGGCGACCAGCAGGCAGCGCTGGCCGGCGTGCTGCCGCTCGGCCAGGAAGTCGCCGATGATGGTCAGCAGTTCCGCCTTGCTGGCATCGCGTTCGTAGGCGATGCCGAAGGCGTTGGCGACCATGCGCAGGGTGTCGTCGGCGCCAAGCTGCGAGGTGACGATCTTGGCCGACCGGAAGCGGCCGGGATCAAGCGTCGCCAGCAGATGGCCGACCAGCGTGGTCTTGCCAGCCCCCACATCGCCCGTGACGATGACGAATCCCTCGCCCTGGGCGATGCCGTAGGTCAGATAGCTCTTGACCCGGTTGTGGACGGTCGAGCCGAAGAAGAAGCTCGGGTCCGGGGTAAGCTGGAACGGATGGCCGGTCAGGCCATAATGCTCGACGAACATCGGTAACACCTCTCCGTGTCGAGGGGGTGGACCGGTGTCCTGCGCGTCGGGTTCAGAAAGTAGCCGACAGCCTCGCGATGATGGAGTTTTCGCTGGAGGTGTCGTCGTCCCCTTCCTCGCGCCGGAGGTGGCTGTAGGAGAGGGAGCCGGTCAGCTTCTCCGTGAACTGGTGGGTGACCCCCACGTTCCCCCGCAGGCTCTGCACGTCGTCGCTGGTGGCGGCGGCGGTGCGCGAGGTGGTGGTGTCGCCCAGGGTGTACCCGATCTGCAGGACGCCGCTGGTGCTGGGCGTCAGGTTGTGGTTGACCGACGCAAGGAACTGCAGGGTGCTGTCATCGGTTCCACGGTCCAGGTTGAACTCGCGCTCGACCCACGAGCCCGACAGGCCGTAGGTGGTGCGCTCGTACCGATGCGTGAACCTCACCGAAAGAGTCTTGCGGCGGAACGAATCGTTGGTCAGGGCCTCCTCCAGGGGGAGGCACAGCGGATCATCCGGGTCGGCGCACTGGCTTTCGATCAGCGCCTGCTGCTGCGTCACCACGTCCATGGTGTAGCTGGCGGTCAGGTTGGTGCGCGAGGTGATGTCCCAGCCGATCTCGCCGGAGTAGTAGGGGTCTTCGAACCGGCGGCCGACCTCCACCCGGGTGTTGAGGTTGGGCGACGGGTTGTAGCGCAGGCCGACGGTCCAGAAGGGGGCGCTGACGTTCTCCTCGTTGGCGTCGCGGCGGCTGATGCCCTCGGTCTCGTAGAACTGGATGTCGTCGTAGCCGCCGCGCAGGATCACGCCCACTTCCGGGCTGATGCGGTACTCGGTGCCCAGGTCGACGGTGCGGCGTTCCTGCCGGAGGTCGCCGTCGTTGTAGTAGTTGCCGAGCAGGCTGGTGAGGTTCCAGCTCAGCCGGCCGAAGGTGTCGCCGCTGGCCAGGCCGGCGTTCACCTCGTGCCCGATGCTGTCCGACGGCCGCGACGAATCGCCGGCGTCGCCCACATCGGCGGCAAAGAAGGTGGAGCCGCTGAGGCGGTAGCCGAGGCTCGCATCGGCAAAGTCGCTGAACCGCTGCCGCCAGGTGGGGCCAAGGGCATAGGTCCAGATGCCGGTCTGGCCGGAGGAGGCCGTGCGCTCGCTGGCCGTCAGGGCGCCCAGGCCGACGTTGCGCTGGCTGATGGTAGTGCGGCCGTCGATGAACAGATGGTCGTCCACCAGTTCATAGGACCCGTTGCCGGCCAGATTGTGCCGCATGCCGCTCAGTTCATTGTTGGAGATGTACTGGTCGTAGCTGAGGCGGTAGCGGGCGTTCAGGTCGGTGCGGGCACCATCGACGGTGATGCCGGCGCCGGCATTCAGGGTGGTGATGAGGTCCGAGCCGCCGCCGCCGCCGCCACGGCCGACGCCGCCGACGTTGTCCGTCCATTCCTCGGAAATGGACGCGGACGGGGTGATGCGGACTTCCTGCGCCTGCGCGGCCGGCACGGGAAGGCCGGCCGCCAGGGCGAGAACGGTGAGCGATGTGGCCGTGGCGGCCGCCGGCAGGGTGGTGAAGGTGCGGACCACGATCAGCAGCCCCCCGACCGGCCGCGCCAAAGCACGGCACAATCACGACTCACGGTCATAAATGAAACCCCCGAGTGTCTTGAACCTGTCGACACTCTACTGTCAGAACCAGCTCTGGGGAACGATGATTATGTCACCCGGCAGCAGGTCGACGTTCGCCGATATGTCGCCGCGTTCAAGCAGATCGTCGATTCGCACCCGGTATTGCTGGCGACCGCCGCCCGGCATCTCGCGCACCAGCACGGCACGATTTCCGGCGGCATAGTCGGTGAGCCCGCCGACCGAGATCATGGCGTCGAGCACCGTCATCTTGTCGCGGTAGGGCAGGGCCTGCGGCTGCGTCGCCTCGCCGACGATGCGCACCTGCTGGTCGAACGGGCCGCTGAAGGTGGTGACGATGACCGTCACGCTCGGGCTCTGCACGTATTCTCCCAGCACCTCTTCCAGGTCGGCCGCCAGTTCGGGCGGCGTTTTGCCGGCCGCCGTCATTTCCGAGACCAGCGGGATGGAGATGCGGCCGTCGGGGCGCACCGGGACCGAGGTGGAAAGGTCCGGGTTCCGCCACACGAAGATCTGCAGCCCGTCGCCAGGCCCGATCACATAGGTCGGCCGGTCGGTGGCGGGCGGAACGTCGGGCGCATCGACATAGGAAGACGAACAGCCGGAAACCGCCAGGACAAGAGCGGTCGCAGCGGCCTTGAAGATAGAGGAATGTCGTGTCATCGCACCGTTCCGTTGTAAATTTCGCGGCCATTATCCACGACGATTTCATGGGGCGCAACCGGAGCCGAAAGACGTAGTCTCTCAGATTAAAAGTATTGGTGATCATCCGCGTTGACCGGACTACGCCGCCGGGTGAATTGGCAGATCCGTGTCAGCGCGCTTTACATAGCGCCGGGGCGCGCTGATCCATCGGCGCCTTCGCCATGCGCGTCCCCACGGGGCTGAGCGCGCCCTCTGACCCGAGCAACCCCAACCGGACGGGACGCGAATGAAAGACGCTCTCTCGCAGCTCATGTGGTACATCCCGGCCCTATGGCGCCGGCGCTGGCAGATCCTGGGGGTCGCCTGGCTGGTGTGCGCGGCCGGGTGGGCGGCGGTGGCCTTCATCCCCGATCAGTACAAGGTGTCGTCGAAGGTCCACATCGACACCGAAAGCCTGCTGCGGCCCCTGCTGCGCGGTCTGGCGGTGGATGTCGACCCCATGCAGCAGGTCGACATGATGCAGCGCACGCTGGCCAGCCGCTCCAACCTGGAGCGGGTGGCGCGCATGACCGACCTCGACCTCAACGCCCGCTCCGACGAGGACATGGCGAAGCTGATTGCCGGCCTGCAGAAGAACATCTCGCTGCAGGCGGACAAGAACAACATCTTCACCATTTCCTATGAGGACCGGAACCCGCAGGTCGCCTACAAGGTGGTCCAGGCGCTGCTCAGCATCTACATGGAGAGCAACGCCGGCACCAAGCGCCGCGAGTTCGACAGCGCCCGCGCCTTCCTCGACGACCAGGTGCGCCACTACGAGCGCCAGATGCGGGATGCCGAGGCGCGCCTCAGCGCCTTCAAGCAGGACAACCTCGGTTACCTGCCCGGCAACACCACCTTCGTCGACCACATGAACCGCACCCGCGCCGACCTGTCGGCGCTGGAGAACCAGCTGGCCGAGGCCGACGCCCGCGCCAACGAGATGCGGCGCCAGCTGGCCGACCTGCCGCAGTGGGTGGAAGTGGCCGGCACCGCCGGCGGCCCGCCGTCCATGTCGGAAGTGCGCCTGCTGGAGCTGCAGCAGCGCCTGGACGACCTGCTGCTGCGCTATACCGAGCGTCACCCGGACGTGGTGGCCACCAAGCAGCTGCTGGAGTCGGTGCAGGCCGAGATGGCCCGCTCCCTCGGCGGCCCCGGTGGTCCGCCGGTCGCCGGCGGCGGTCCGGCCATTGCCGGCCCCGCCGGTGGCGGCCCGCTCGGCGGCGACGATCCCGAGATCCAGCCGGCCTCCGCCGGTCCCATGGAGCCGCCGGTCGGCAACCGGGTGCCCAACCAGATCTACCACAGCGTCAAGGTGGCGCTGGTGGATGTGGAATCCCAGGTGGCGGCCCTGCGCAGCGCCGTGGAGCGCAAGCGCGGCGAGCTTGAGACCCTGCGCGCCGAGGTCAACCGCATGCCGGAGATCCAGGCCCAGCTCGACCGCCTGAACCGCGACTACGGCATCGCCCGCGCCAGCTACGAGGAATTCCTCAAGCGCCGCGAGACCGCCAACATTTCCGAAAGCCGCGAGGTCAACGCCGACAAGGTGCAGTTCCGCGTCATCGACGCGCCGCAGGTGCCGGTGCTGCCGACCGGCATCAAGCGCCCCATGCTGCTGGGCGTGGTCTTCGTGCTCGGCCTTGGCCTGGCGCTTGGTCTGGCGGTGCTGCTGGCCAGCCTGCAGTCCAACTTCGTCAGCACCACCCGCCTGGCCCAGGTGGTCGGGCTGCCGGTGCTCGGCAGCGTGTCGCTGGTGCGGCACGAGACGGCCCACCAGCGCATGTTGCGGCTGGGCTCCTTCGGCGGTGTCGCCGGGGCGCTGGTCGCGGTGTTCGTCGGCCTGATGGTGGTGGAAATGCGCGTCGGCCTGCCCAACGCCATGCCCACCGTCGTCAAGGAAGGCGTCGCCGGCAAGGTGAAGACCATTGTCGACCGCATCCAGTGATCACCCGGCCCAGGCCGCAGACCTCCAGGGGATTGGCATGACTTCTCTGATCGAACCGACCTCCTCGGGCCCCGGCGACAATCGCCCGCCGCGGCGTGCCTCGCTGGTGGAGCGTGCGGCCCAGCGCCTGGGCGGCGAGTCCGGCTCGGCGCCGCCACCGCCGCCGCCGGCCGGCCCGCGCCCG